>JAAZAI010000350.1 GCA_012514445.1 Lentisphaerota bacterium | reverse complement strand
TTTTCTTCAGATAGGCCACGCCGCGCTGCGAGTCCTCGTCGTTGTGGCGTCCGCAGAGCTCAAGGCAGAGAATGCCGGCGCCGGTCAGCGTGTTCGGATTGCCCGAGGCGTTCTGATAGCCGAAGAATCCCGAGTTCTTGTTGTGGTTGCGCTTGACGTATTTCACCGCGCGGTCGATCGCCTCGTCCGGCACCGGGGCGCCGTTGAGCCGCGCGGAGCGCAGCGCCATGAGCGCCCAGCCGCTGCACGACATGTCGCTGTCCTGCGAGTTCGGCTCGTAGCGCCAGCCCCCGGCATTCGCCTCGTCCTTCTTCACGGCCTGCGCATCGAGGATCAGCCGCACGGCGTCGGGGAGGATTTCGTCGATCTTCTTCTGCCGTTCGGGATCCACCATGCCGGACACTTCGGAGAGAAAGAGCGTGGCGATGGAATGCGAGTACATCTTGCCGGTCTGCTTGCGCCCGAAATAGGCGGCGTTCTTCATCGGGCCCATCTGGACCGGCTCGGCGCTGTTCAGGATGTAGTCGATGATCTGGTTGATCTTGTCGCCGTAGGGCCCTTCGCCGGGCAGGTGCCCCGCCGAGAGGAACGCCATGCCGGCGAGCGCCGGGATGCCGGTGGTCTGGCCATGGTTCCCCTCGTAGAAGCCCTGCTCCGTGAGCGTCTCGGCGAGATAGTCGAGTCCGCGGTTGACGGATTCCTCGACGCGAGCCCGCATGTCGGGATTCTGCGCAAGTTGGGCCGGCAAGGGCGCCGTCTGCAGCGCGAGTGCCAAGGCCGGGACCATCCAGAGTCTATTCACGGGAATCCTCCTGTTCGGACAGCTTGCGGAAGTAGTCGCGGACCAGTCCGCGGTATTCGGCCGGAACGTCTTTCCAGGCCTCCGCCTCTGCCTCGCCGCTGTGGAATCCGGGGAATCGGAACCAAGAGGGGAAGAGGCTTCCGCCCTCGGCGTCCGTCAGCTCGTCCATCTCGAATGCCGCGTCTTCCGCCGTCTCGGCCCCGTTGTCCTTCGCGGCGGAGTCGTCCGTCTTCTCGCCGCCTCGCGCCGCTTCGTCCGATTTCGCGGAACTCTCCGGCGATGGGTCGGCGCTCGATGCCGTCTGGGACGGCGTCGACGGCATGCGGGCGGCATTCGCGCTGGGCATTTCAGATTGCGGAATTCCGAGTTTCGCGGCGAGCGTCTGCGCCTGCTGCTGCAAGGCGGCGGCAGCGGCCTCGACGGCCTCGTCGGCCTGCTTGCGGAGGTCTTCCTTTTGCGCCTCTCTCGCGGACTGCGTCGCGGCCATGGCGTTCGAACTGCGCCGGGCGGCCTGCTGCTGCGCCTTCGCGGCCGCGGCTTGCGCCTGTTGCGCGGCCTGCGCCTGCTGCTGCGCCGTCTGCTGGGCCTGCGCGGCGCTCGCCGCCGCCTGCTTCGCCTGCTCCTGCATCGACGGATTCGCCTTGGCCTGCTCCGCGAGATTGCGAGCCTGGTTCTGGGCTCCCTGCGCCTGCTGCTGCGCGCGCTCGGCGTCGCGCTGCGCCTTCGCCGCGGCCTCCTGGGCCTCGACGGCCTGACGCTGTGCCTGCTTCGCGTCCTCCAGACTTGCCGACATTTCGGCAGGGGCTTTCGCGTCTTCAATCCCGCTCGCCATCCGTTCGAGCGCCCCGGCCGCCTGGCGCTGCTTCTCCATCGCCTGCTGCTGCGCCTGGCTCATCGTCCCGAGGTCGGTGCTTCCCTGCGCGGCCTCCTGCCGCTCCAACGCCTGACGCTGCGCCTCGGCCGCCGCGCTCGCGGACTGCTCGAGCGCGTTCATGGCGGACAACTGCCTCCAGGCCTCCTGCGCCTCGAACATCGCCGCTTCGGCCTCCATCGCATAGGGGCGGGGCGC
>JAAZAI010000349.1 GCA_012514445.1 Lentisphaerota bacterium | reverse complement strand
CACTCGCGTTACGCCTCCTCATGAACCCGTTCTGTGCCCGTCTCGACCCCTAAAAGAAAAAGCCGTGTGCCCTCCGATTGCCATCGTCAATGCTATTCGTCCCGCAACGCCGCGAGCGCGGGTCCGCGGGTGGCGGCCCAGCAGGCGAGGGCGATCCACAGCAGGCTGCCGGCCAGCACGGCGGCCAGCGTGAGGACGAGACCCCTCCACGGGACTGACGCCTCGGGCGACGCCAGCGCGGGGGCGACGGCGACCGCCGCAGACAACGTCCCCAGCAGTGTCCCCGCCAAGGCCAGCGCCGCGTGCTCCGCGAAGACGAGCCGCCGCAGCGGACGGCTTCGGAAACCCACCGCCCGGAGCAAGGCCCATTCGGCCCGGCGCTCGACGATGTTGCGCGCCGCCACGACGCCCAGGCCCGCGCTGCCCAGCAGCACCCCGAGCCCGCCCAGCAGCATGAAGATCGCCAGATACGTGTTCTCCACGCTGCTGAACTCCATCAGCCGCCGCGCCGTCGGCGTGCAAGCCAGCCCGGCATCCGCCAGCCGCGTGGTCAGCCGCCGCTCCAGCGCCGAGACGTCGCGTCCCGGCGGCGCCTCCACCAGCAACGCGCGCGCGCCGCCCTGCGAAGGATGGCGGCGGACGAACTGCCGTTCGGCGATCAGGACGTGCCCCTGCAGGATCGAGGGCGCCAGACCGGCCATCAGCTTGACGTGGTAGATCCTCCCCGACTCGTCGGCGTACGCCACGGTGTCGCCCACCGCCTTGCCCAGCCCCCAGACGATGTCGCCGAGATTCGCGATGCCGGGGACCACATCCGGCCCCAGATCCAGATCGAGCAGGCTCCACGAGGCCTTCAGCGACTCGTCCGCCGGGCCTTGCGCGAAGGTGAAGGCGCCGCGGCGCTCGAACGTCATCGGATCGACGCCGAGCAGCGGCGGGGTGGTGACGCGGTTGAGATTCAGGCAGCTGGCGTCGTCGCCCTCGCGCAGCCGGAGCTGCGCGAAGCGGACTCCGTCCATTTCCGCGCCCCCCAGCCCGAGCCGCGTCCGCACGGATGGATCGTCGAGGTCGTCGACGAGCGGCAGCGTGGAGGTCGCCCAGAGCGCATAGCCGCCGGTGCCGCTGGCGGGATCGGACGGATCGGGCGGCGGACCGCGCCGGTTCGCCGCGACGGCCACGACGAGAAACACGCCCAACGCCACGAGGGCCACGCTGGCGAGGCTGCGGCCGCGCCGCCGCGCCGCGCCGCGGACGGCCAGATGCAGACTGTCGAGGGCCCGAGTCCCCGCCGTCCCTTGCAGCCAGCCCAGCGCGCCGTGGAGCGCCGCCAGCGATCCCGCGAGCACGAGGAATCCCGACGCGAAGAACGCTCCGGCCGCGGCGCGGCCCTGCCCGGCGGGGACGATCGCCGCCACGGCCGCCGCACCGGCGACGAGCAAGGCCCCGACGACGATCGCGCGTCGCGACGATCCGCGCGTGGCGGCGTCGCTTCCGGATCCGTCCTGTTGGAGGTCGCGAACGGTCGCCAGCGTCTGGCGCCGGATCGCCCAGGCCAGGCTGGCCAGAGCGCCCAGAACGACGACGACGACGCCCGCGATCAGCGACGCGGGCCGGACGTGCGCCTGCAGGCCCGACGTGCGCACGACGTCGCGCCACAGCGTTTGCAGCGCATGCAGGACGAGGCGTTGATAGCCGATGGCGAGCAGCGCCCCGAGCATCGCCCCGGCCACGACCAGCACGAAGCCTTCCGCCATCAGCAGGAAGGCGACCGCCCGTGGACGGAAGCCGAGGGCGCGGAGCGTCCCGGTCTCGAGGGCGCGGTGCTGCACGTTGAAGGCGAAGAGCACGGCGGTGAGCAGCAGCGCCGAGGCGATGAGGAAGAAGCTCAGGCCGATGAAGAGTTCGCCGAAGTCCACGGCCTCGCGGCTCGCGGCGAGCGCCGCCTCCTTCGCCGCCTGCACCATCCAGCCGGCGTCCTGGGCGGTCAAGCCGGCGCGCAGCGTCCGGGCCACCGTCGCCTCGTTTCCCGCCGAGGCGGGGAAGCGCAACGCCGTGAAGGTTCCGAACTTGTTGCGCCAGAGCCGCTCGGCGTCAGCCTGCGTGAAATACAGTTTCGGCAGCGATCCGTAATCGCTCCAGTAGGCCTCGTCCTTGTCGCGGATGCGGTCGAGGTCGACCGCAAGGCCGGGATCCCAGTCGGGGCAGTTGATGGCGTCGGAGAGACCGGGGATCTCGGGGGCCAGCGTGCGATCCGCCTCCGCGACAACGGCCGCCGGGATCACATCCGCCACCGCGAAACTCGCCGACTGCTCCTTCAGGCGCCCGCCATCGTCCACGGCGTAATAGCGCACGGTCAGCGCATCGCCCCTGCCGACCGCCAGGTCTTCCGCGAGCCAGTCGTTGACGATCACCTCGCCCGGTCGAAGCGTCTCCGGCACACGCGATGGGCCTGGCGCGCTGGCGAAGGAGTAGGGCGTGGCGCGGCCGCCGGCTTCGATGCGGTTGACGAAGTAGGTGACGACGGGATTCGCCTCGGGCGTTGTCCGCCGCACCGCTTCGGCGATGGCGGGCGGGATGAAGACGCGGTCCGAGCGCAGTTCGACGACGCCGTCCGCCAGCGTTCGCAGGCTCAGACCCGCGTCCTCCAGCCGCCAGGCGCCCTCGATCCGCGCCGTCCAGGCGGCCGCATCCGCGACGCCATCGCCACGTGGCATCAGCATGACATTGGCACGGCCGGGCCGTTCGAGTTTCTCGCCGAGCCAGTCGAGCGGCAGGAAGACGGTCGGGACGGATCGCTGAGAGGTTCGCAGGGAGAAATCGCCGAAGGCCTCCGCCTCCGCGATCCGGGCGACGACGAGCCGCTGCGACCCGACGTCCGCGCCGCGCGTGGCGAGGCTCATGTCGATCGGCAGGCCCCCGGGCTTGCGCAGGCGCAGCACCCAGGCGTCGCCCGGGCCTTCGATGCCCAGGCGCTCGGCCAGCGCCGCGTTGACGACGCATGAACCCGCTTCGAGCGTAGCGGCCTCCGGCGGCTGCGGGGCCAGGGCCCAGAAGGAGGCGTCCACGCCGACGACCTGCACGTCGTTGACGCGCCGGTCGCCCTCCGGCGCGAGCGCCACCCCTTCGAGCAGCAGCACGGCCGCGGGCGGCGTGGCGAGGTCTTCACCCAGCCGCGTGGCGAGGTCGGCGTGGAAGAGCCGGTCTGGCGACACGAGGACGAAATCGGCGCGGCCCAGACGGCGATGCGCCATCTGTTCGAGGCTGAAGCGCACGGAGTCGCCGACCAGGAGCGCCCCGGTCAGGACGGTCGCGGCGAGCGCCGCCCCCAGCGCCACGCCCAGGTTCGCGCGCCAGTGGAAGCGGAGGTTGCGGAGGAGGAGGTGAGAGGCGGTCATGGAAACGGGGGGGGCGAGAGTGTGTGGGAGTGTGGGGGTGTGGGAGT
>JAAZAI010000348.1 GCA_012514445.1 Lentisphaerota bacterium | reverse complement strand
CCATTACTCCGGATGGACGCCGACGCGGTAGAAGCGCGCGCCGACGGGGGCGGGGCGGGTGTCGAGGATCTCCGTGGCGCCCGCCTGGCCGACGATGTTGGAGGCGAAGGGCGTGAACGCCGCAGGTGCGCCGAGGCTTTCCGCGCTCTCCACCCAGTACCGCCGCCCCGCGACGCTCTGCCAGCGCACCCGCGTGCCGCCATCCGCCGGGAGGGGCGTCGCCTCCTGCACCTGCAAGACGGACGCGGCGTTCGTCGGCATCGTCCCCGCCACCCATTCCTGCCAGTTGAGCAGTCGATCGCCGTCCGCGTCCGCTTCGTCGGCCGAGCCATCCGTGGCCAGGCCGTTCTCGACGAGCCACAGCAGAGGCAGCGAACTCGATGAAGGCCCGACGACCCAGTCCACCCAGCCGCAGTCCCGCCCGATCGGATCGAGATCGGCCGCGTCCTTCACATAACGCCACCGCAGCGTGTGCGAGCCTGGCCCCAGCGACAACGTCTTGGGCAGCCACTCCGTCTCGCCGGAGATGCGGTCGGCGAGCGCGCCGTCGAGATAGAATTCCAGCCAGTCCCAGTCGGCCTCGGACGACACGCGCCACCAGAACAACGCGCTGCCGGGGCCGATGGCCTGCGCTTCGAGCCACGAAGACTGGCGGTGCCCCGCCTTGCCGCTACGCGCGGCGTCCACGCCGTCCTGCGCAACCACCGTCTGCCCCCACCAGTTCGAGGCGCCGCCGCTCGTCCAGACGATCGACGGATTGTCGAGCGCCTCTTCGAGCGACACGACGCGGTACACGACGTCGAACGATCCGCTGCGCCCGAGATGGCCGGCGCCGTCGTTCGCGAAGATCCGCACGCCGCGCGCCTCCTCGCCCGCGGTCAGTTCGCCCTGCCAGACGCCGCCGATGAACGGGGCCGACGTGGTGGGCGAGAGCGGGACGACGCCCCGCCGGTCGAGGCGGATGTTGGGGATGTTGGTGGCGATGCTGCCGCTGGGCCACGTGCCGTTCCACTTGAGCGGGTCGCCGTAGCCGCTGTCCGTGTGGTAGTAGAGGCTCCGGCTGGCCGGGACTCCCGTCACGAGGCAGTAGCCGTCCCGCGTGTAGGAGGCGTTGTTGAAGCTGAAGTCGACGAGCAGGTTGTCCTCGCCGTTGTAGACGAACGGCGCGCTGAAGGGGAACGTCGCCCAGCCCAGGGCGTTGACCACCGCGTTCGTCTGGAGCACGACGGTCCAGCCGTTCGTCTCCCAGTTCCGGGACGCGCTCGAATAGCCGTCGCGCGTGGTGTGCTTGAGGCGGATCGTCCAGGCGTTCATCGGGCCGGGCGTCGCGACGACGGCGAGCGACAGTCCCGTGATGAGCGCGGGGCCGTCGAGCTCCTCCTTGAGGTAGATCACCTGCGTCCGGGCGTCGTGGTAGTAGGTGCAGAGCGGATGACGCCAGGCGTTCGTCCCTTCGTAGGGCTCGAGCGCGGAGACCACGCCGTTGGTGGCGTAGAGCGACACGATCCCGGCGAACGCGGGGAAGGGGTCTCCGGCGTTGTCGATCGCGCGCACCGTGGCGGCGAAGGGCTCCGCGACGTGCTGGAGCGGGGCCAGTGCGTCCCATTCGAAATGGTCCAGGAGACGCTCCTTCACGGTCAGCGCCGCGACGCGGAACTGCACCGCGCCCGAGGTGGCGTTGGAGACGGCGAGCGTCGCCTCGTAGGCGCCATGCGAAAGCGCCTGCGCCGCGGCGGCCACGTCCACCGCCACGGCGACGGACGCGCCGGGCGCGAGCGTGCCGGAGGTCGGCGACACCGCGAGCCAGGCGGCGTCGGCCGCCGCCGTCCAGCTCAGCGCGGCGGGACCGGCGTTGGTCAGGGTGTAGACGCTGCCGCCGGGCGCGAACGGTCCGCCGGCGAAGCCTTCCGAGGCAAGCCCCGCCGCTTCCAGGATGCCGAGGTCGTCGGGGAGCACGATCATCGTCGCGGGCACGTTCGCGGAGGGCGTGTCGCGGTCGTTGGAGGCGAAGACGATCACGCCTTCGTAGGTGCCCGCGGGCCGCGTGCCGGCGTCGGCGGAGACGACGAGATCGGCCCAGCTTCCAGGCGCGATGTTCTCGCCCGTGGCGGGGTGCACACTCAGCCATGCGGGCGGGGCGGAGCTCGAGGCGGTCGCCTCGAAATCGAGGTCGGCGTCGGCGCCGACGGCGTTGGCGACGCGCAGCGGCGCCGTGCCGACGTGGCCGAGACGGTTCGTGATCGCGAGTGTCGTGGGCGCGAACCCGATCGACGGCGTGGTGAACACGTCGAGCGAAAGCGGCAAGGGATGGACGAGCGACGTCGTCGTGTTGCTGAGGATCAGCGCGCCTCCGTAGACGCCCTCCGGAAGCGCGGCCGCGGCGACGTTGAACGCGGCCGAAAGCGTCGCGGCCGCGCCGGGCGCGAGCAGGCCGGACGCCGGGACGGCGTCGAGCCACGCCGGATGGATCGCCGTCCAGGCGACGGCCCTGTCGCTGTTGTTGCTGACGACCCACGTCCCTCCGGCGGGCGTGAACGGACCGCCGGGATGTCCGCTGGCGTCGAGGCCCTGCTCGGGGATCACCGCGAGGTAGTCGTAGATGCCGCGGCCCGAGAGCGCGATCGTGGTCGCGGGTTCGTCCTTGTCGTTGGAGGCGACGACGACCGCCGCGGTGTGCACGCCGACGGCCGGCGGCGCATACAGGATGTCGATGATGACGCCCGTTCCGGGCGGAAGCGTGAGCGGAAACGCGGGGGGCGAGGCGAGGGCGAAGCCGACGGCGTCCGGCGCCGGGTCGCCGGCGAGCGCGACGCCGTGGACGACGAGATCGTTTTCGGGATGCGTGTTCGTGATGCAGAGGAAGGCGTTGGAGCAGAGCCCCACGATCACGGGGCCGAAGGCGGCGGCGCCGTCGGTTCCCGGCGGCATCGAGTCGGACACGGCGATTTCGCCGGGCGGCGGCAGCACGGTCAGCGCGAACGCGCGTTCGTGCACCAGGCCGCTGACGGCGTTCGAGAAGACGAGCGTGTCGGCGTGGAAACCCTCGGGGAGCGACTCCACCGCGGGGGCCAGGGCGGCGACGACGTTCGTCGCCGCGCCCGGCGCCAGGTTGCCGCCGGACGGCGTGGCGGCGAGCCAGTCCGATGCGTAGGCGACGGACCAGTCGAGGGCGGCGGCGCCGCGGTTCGTCACGGCGAACACGTGCTCGGGGGGCGAGAACGCGGCACCTTCGTAGCCGATGGCGGACACGCCGGTCCGGGGGAGCGCCTGCAGGTCGTCGCCGAGCTGCAGCATCGTGTGGGGGTCCCCGAAGAGCGTGATTTCGAAATAGCACCAGCGGTAGGTCATGTAGCTGCCGCTGGTCTCCACACTTCCGATTCTCTCGTGCTTGGCGCGCTGGTGGGCGGCGCCGATCGAGGGGTCGCCGGAGACGAGAAGCTGGTCGAAGAAGCTCGCCATGAATTCGCCGCTGTACTTCGACTCGTCGAGCGAGCTGAACCAGCCGAGGCTGCTGTTCATCACCGCCGCGAAGGCCCCGTGGACCGGCCGCTTGATCAGTTCTTCGGCGAAGCAATCCGATTTGTCGAACTCGCCGCTCTGGCAGGCGGAGCTGTAGGCCAGGAACGGATGCGGATTGACGAGGCGGGCGACGTCGGCGTTGCCCATGCCCAGGCCCGTGACGGCGTTGCCGTGGCCATAGTGCCCGACGAGGTGCGGCGCGGCGCCGAGCGCGGCGACCGCGGCGGTCGCGTTCCAGGTTCTCCTGGCTTGGGGGCGGTCGTCGAGCCAGGAGACGTAGTGGCGCGAAAGCGAAGGCAGCAGGGGGTCGAGACCGTCGCCGCCCTGGGCGACGATGCCGTTGTAGAGGCCCAGGTATTCGCCGAGGAGCAGCGCGTCGTCCACGTTGGCGTGCCGGTTGTCGGCGTAGGCGATCGTCTTCGCGACGAAGGCCGTCGCCTCGGCGGGGGTGTCGACGGGGGCGCGGCCGACGTAGACCTCGGCGAGCAGGTCCACGTCGCCGCCGTCCTCGCCGTCGGTCGGCTCGCCCCAGAGCGCGTCGTTGTCGGCGTTCCATGTGCCGTCGAGGCAGGCGAAGTAGAGGTCGCAGGGCATGGCGGTGTCGGTTTGGCCGGATGTGCTGGCGTAGGCGCCGCGGAAGGGCACGATCGAGACGTCGCCGCCGAGGAGCACGTAGGAGACGCCCCAGGTTTCATAGGCGTCCGAGATGCAGGCGCGCAGCTTGGCCGCGTCGTCGACGCCGGGAAAGGTGGCGAGAATGTCCTCCATCGTCGCGACCTTGACGGCCAGTCCCGCGGCGACCTTGTGGTCCACGAGCCGCTGGAAGGCGTTGGTGAGCGCGGCGGCGGTCACGAGCAGGTAGTCGAACGCCGGCGCCGTCTCCGGGATCTCCGCCGCGGCCAGGCGCGCGGTGGGCGAGACGGCCTCAGGCGCGTAGGCGGCGAGGGCGTCGGGATTGTCCACGAACGCACGAACGCGTTCAAGCCGCTGCGGGGCGAAGGGCTCGGCGGCTGCGGCCGCCGCGACGGCGGGGGCCTTGACGGGGACGGGCTGGTCGTAGACGACGGAGACGCGGATGCTCGGACAGAAGGCGAGCTGGCTCTCCGTCGGGAAGTATTGCGCCGGGAAGACGCGGACGATGGCGATGGCGCAGCCATGGAGCCGTTGGACGGAGACGAGCTGCGCGCGGCTGGCGGGATGCGGCGCGTCCGAGGCGTAGATCGCGGGGTCCGGCGCGTCCTCGGGCGGATCGGCGGCGGCGGGGCCGGACATCGGGACGGGCGCGCGGCCGAAGGCGAGTGGCGCGGCGAGGGCGATGCGGACCACGGGCGCATCGAGTTCCGCGGAGACGCCGCGCACGACGGCGTCGGGCGGCAGGAGGATGCGCGCGGTGCGCGCGGGCAGGATCGGCTGCCCGGGAAGCGCGT
>JAAZAI010000347.1 GCA_012514445.1 Lentisphaerota bacterium | reverse complement strand
TCGAGGTTCCCGGCTTGCCGTCCTGATCGTCGTCCTCGTCGTCCCCGTCGGCGAACCCGGCCGCGGCGAACACCTTTCCCAGGCGGTTGGTGATCACATCGGGCCGGGACTGGTACGTTTCCGCCTGCTCCGGGAAGCAGTATTCGTTCTTGCGGGGGAGCTTTTCGAGTTCCAGACGCAGCAGCTTGAACAGCGGGATCAAAACCCGTACGCCCGTCTTGGACGTCGAGACGGTGATCAACTCCGCCTTCATGTCCACGTCCTTCCAGCGGAGCTGGCAGACGTCGCCACGCCGCATCGCCGTGCAGATGCCCGTGACGATCAGCGGCCTGCAGAAGTCGTCGTCCTTGGCGGCGTCGAGGATCTCCTTCAGCTCCTCGGGGGTGAACGGGATGCGGTGGACGGTGTTCTCGTCCATCGAGACGATCTCCTCGAACGGGTTGTCCACGAGCCCCGCCTTGCGCCGCAGCCGCGTGAAAGTGCTCTTGAGCAGCGACAGGACGCCGTTGTAGGTGCGCCCCGCGACGCCGCGCGCCCGCTCTCCCGCCATGAAGGACTCGGCCATGGCCGGGGTCACGTCCGCGAGCGTCGTCACCTGCGGGTGGCGCTGCTTGACATGCGTGGCGAACCGGTCGAGATGGCTTCGGCAGATCGCGACGTAGCCGGTGCCGATCTCCTGTCGGCGTCGGGGAAGGTCGGTCCATGCGGTGGCCAGGTCGTCGAGCTTCATGGACGGCGCCGTCTGGCCGGTCCTGGCCTTGTAGACGGCCTTGGCGAGGGCCAACTCCTGCTTGGCCTCCCGCGACTTCTTGATCTCCTCGTCGAGTTTGGCCTGCGCCGTCGCCTGCGAGACTCGGAACCGCCGGTCGCCCTCGTCGTCGGGCGAGTCCGGACGCCTCCCCTCGACGGGGACATTGAGGTTGACGGTGATCTTTTTCCCGTTGACCATCCAGGAGCCGTACCACCACTTCGAGCCCTTGCGCATCTGTGGATTCGCCATGCTGCACCTCCTTGAACTACCTTGAAAAGCGCCGCCGTTTAATGAGATTGAGTCTAGCAGAACGGCAAAGAATTGTCAAAGCAGGGCACAAAAAAGACCGAGTTCAGGCTCGGTCTCTCGTGTTTCGACTTTCGCAAGTCGTTGATTTTCAGGACTTTGAAACTGGTCGGGGCATCGAGATTTGAACTCGAGACCTCTTGCACCCCAAGCAAGCGCGCTACCAGGCTGCGCTATGCCCCGACGAAAGAGCTTCTTGCCGTTTGAGGCAATGCGTGGAGGGTAGCAAATGCCGCGCGGCGGTGTCAACGAAAAAACGGGCTACTCCCACTCGATGGTCGCGATGGGCTTGGGGCTGAGGTCGTAGCAGACGCGATTGACCCGCGGGACCTCCGCGAGAATGCGATCCGTGATCTTGAGCAACACGGGCCAGGGAATCTGCTCGATGGTCGCGGTCATGGCGTCGACCGTGTTCACCGCGCGCAGGATCACGGGATGCTCGTAGCAGCGGGCGTGGTCGCGCACGCCGGTGGACTTGAAATCCGGGATCACCGCGAAGTACTGCCACACCGTCTTGTCGAGCCCCGCCTTCGCGAACTCCTCGCGCAGGATCGCGTCGGCTTCGCGAAGCGATTCGAGGCGGTCGCGCGTGATCGCGCCGAGGCAGCGCACGCCGAGACCGGGCCCAGGGAACGGCTGGCGGTAGACCATCTCCTCCGGCAGCCCCAGCTCCAGGCCGCAGGCGCGCACCTCGTCCTTGAAGAGCTGGCGCAGCGGCTCGACGAGCTTGAACTTCAGGTCGTCCGGCAGGCCGGTGACGTTGTGATGGCTCTTGACGACCTTGGCCGTCTTCGTGCCGCTCTCGGCGATGTCCGGGTAGATCGTGCCCTGGGCGAGGAATTCGATGCCCTTGTGCCTGCGCGCCTCCTCCTCGAAGACGCGGATGAACTCCGCGCCGATGATCTTGCGCTTGCGCTCGGGGTCCGCCACGCCCGCCAGCTTGTCGAGGAAGCGATCCACGGCGTCCACGTAGGCCAGGTTCGCGCCGAGCTGGTCGCGGAAGACCTTGACGACGTCCTCGGACTCGTTCTTGCGCATGAGGCCGTGGTTGACGTGGACGCATTCGAGCTGCGGGCCGATCGCCTTGACGAGCAGCGCCGCGACGACCGAGCTGTCCACGCCGCCGGAGAGCGCCAGCAGCACCT
>JAAZAI010000346.1 GCA_012514445.1 Lentisphaerota bacterium | reverse complement strand
CCTTCGCCGTTGAAGAGAGAGACTTCGGGATCGTCGTCCCAGGCGTAACGGACTTTGGAAGGGCAGGGGATCTCCGGGTTCGAGAGAATGACGCGGTTCCCGTCGATCCTTCCGTCCGCCCACACGTAGCGACCGTCTTCGCCGGCGATGGCGAAGCCCGCGAGTCTGCCGCCCTTCGCGACGAGCCCGCCCGCCGCGTTGCCGAATTCCAGGACCAGCGTTCCGTTTTTCGCGGTTATGCGCTCCAGCGTGGGCCCGCTCCAGACGACGTCCTTTCGTCCATAGGCGATGTTGAGCGCCGCGCGGCAGAGGCGGTGCGCCGGCGTCCGCTTGTCCTTGGGGTGGATGTCGCCGGGGTCGCCGACGTCGACGAGGACGGCCTGCGCGGTGGCGGGAAGCTCGAGGGCGGCGGACTGCGCATCGCGAAGGTTCGCCCATCCGGTGTCCGTCGGGCGTCCGCTTCGTCCGCCGAAATTGGCGAGCTGGCACCAGAGGAATGGCAACGCGGGATCGCGCCACTTCGCGCGCCAGTCCCGGATCAGCGTCTTGAACATCGAGCGATACTCCTCCGCGGCGCCCGCGTCTCGCTCGCCCTGGTACCAAAGAACGCCGGCGATGCGAAATTTCTCTATCGGAGCGATGAACGCATTGTAGAGCGCCCCAGGCGTGTCGGGAGAGACCTCTCCGGGCTTGGCGGGGGCGAGCGTCTCCTCGATCCGATAGTCCACCTTGCAGAGCCAGTCGCCGGCCAGATCGATGGACGATGCGCCGGGATCGTCCGCGAGACGGAGCACCAGCGTCGAGCCGTTGAATCCGCCTCCCAGAAAGTCGTCCATCACCCGGACGGCGATCACGGCCTTTCCGGCCTTGACCTGATCCGCTGGAATGGCGTACTGGCGCCGCACCGTCCAGTACCGCGGCGTCTGCCGATCCGTGCCGCCGACGCGTCGTCCGTTGAAATAGGTCATGTCGAAGTCGTCGATCACGCCAAGTTCCAGTACGAGCGCCTTGCCATTCCATTCTGCCGGTATCGCCACGTCCTTTCGGAACCACGCCACGCCGTTGAAGCGCGGGTCGTCCAGGATCGTCTCCAGCGCGTTGGGCACGGTACAGGGCCGCCAGTCGGAGACGTCCAGTTTCGGCGCGGCGAATTCCGGTGCTTCCGATGCGGGCGGGTTGCGATCCTCGAAATGCACCGAGGCCTTGTGCGCAGCAAGCTGCGCCTCGTAGGCCGCCCAGGCCTGCGGCGAGGTGTTCGTCGTCGCGAGCGACGCCGACCAGAGCGCCACGTGGTTGGTGAACCCTCCCTCGGCGAGCGCGTCCAGGGAGACGAACGCCCGCGCCGGCATGCCGCCCCAGGATGCGTTGACGAGTCCGATCGGCGGATGATCGGGAAGGCGTTCGTGCAGCTCCGCCCCGAACCGGTAGCCGATCGCGGAAAAGGCGCCGGCGGCCCGCGGGGTGCTCGCGACCCATTCCGCCTGAAAGTCGTTTGTCGGGAAAAGTCGCGGCACCGCATGCACGTCCAAAAGACGGATTAGGCCGTTCGTCGCCGCGGCGGCAATGTCCGGCCCGCCCTCGGAGGCGTTGAGCGGCCAGGCCATGTTGGACTGCCCCGAGCACACCCACACCTCGCCCACCAGCACATCGTGGACGACCACGCTGTCGGCGCCGGGCGAAGAGACCGTCAGCGTCATTGGCCTCCGGGAATGCCCCATCGCGGGGAGACCCGCCTCGAAGCGTCCCTGCGCATTGGCCACGGCCGTCGTCGCGGAAATTGCCGCTCCGGTCCCGGCGTCCGACAGTTCAACCGAGAGGGTCGTGCCCGGGCGGGCGTCGAAGCCCCACACGTTGACGGGCTTGCCGGCCTGCAGGACCGCGCGCGGCCCGAGGATGGCCGGAAGCCTGGCGGCGGGAACTGCCGCGCAGACGCACGCCGCGAAGACCAGGGCAGCCACCGCGGTCGCCCGCAAGACAAATTGCGAAACCTTCATGTTCATCATTTTGCTGGTGTGATTCCTGTAGGGTTCAGGGTTCAGGGAACGGGATTTGAAGGCCGCCATCAGCAGGTGTCTGACTCCCGCCTCGCGTCTTGTCAATCGTGCCATTCTGTCTGAACACTTCCTGAACCCTGAACCCTCTCACGCGGCGAGACGCCGCGTCCACTTGAATCCTCAACGGACGGGCATCAGACTGGCCATCGGCGGCGGCGTGAGGAAGACGACCGTGCCGACCGTGGGCATCGGCGTACGGCTGTTCGCGCCGATGCCGGCCGTCACGGTGCCCGCGAAGGTCAGCGGGGGCGCCGCCGAAAGCGTCGCCTGGCCCAGGTTCCCGGCGAAGTAACGGCTCCAGAGCGACTCCGGCACGTTCAGCCACACGGCGACGCGGCCGC
The DNA here is from genome assembly GCA_012514445.1 of Lentisphaerota bacterium. GTDB lineage: Bacteria > Verrucomicrobiota > Kiritimatiellia > RFP12 > UBA3636 > JAAZAI01. Next base: position 2,753 of record JAAZAI010000346.1, on the reverse strand, counting down.
CGCCTCCGCCGCCCGAATACTTGGCGGAGGAGGAGCCTTCCCCGTTGGCGGCGATCATGCCAGTGCCGCCAAGTGAACGGCAGGTCACGAAGATCCCGCCGCCCGAGCCGCCGGCGGCGTAGTCGCCCGCGCGCCGGTCGCCGTTGGCAAGCAGGCTGCCGTCGAGAACGACGCTCCCTCTCGCCTCGATGCGCACGAGCCCGCCGCCGTTGCCTCCGGTGTTGCTCGCATCGCGCCCGCCGCCCCCGCTGCCGGGCCCGAGGGGTGCCAGCGCCAGGCCGTTCGTCAGTCCGTAGCCGGCTGGGTTGGAGCCTCCGAAGCCGCCATGGCCACCGCCGCCCGCGGAGAAGCCGTCCCCGTTGCTGATGCCGCCGCCGGGGCCCTTGCCGACCGTGCTGCCGACGATGCCTCCCGGATAGCCCCGGCCGGAGGCGTCGAAGCCGGCGGTCGCGGCGATGGAAAGATTGTTCATCGTGAAGACCGGCGAGCCGCCGTTCGTGGGATGCGAGTAGGGATAGACCCAGGCGCCCGCGCCGACCGCCATGTCGCCGGACACCGCCACGCGCGCCCCGTGCGAAGCGGGAGCGCCGTCCGTCACGCCTCCGTAGACGCCCAGTCCGACGTTCTTGTCGAGCCTCAGGCTGCCGCAGGTGATGATGCAGTTCGACCCCTCGAGCCGGTTCACGAGCGGCGTCGTTCCGGAGAGCACGAGATCGTTCGTCACGTTCAGGCGGAAGCTGTCGGGGAGCCGGAAGTAGGTGTTGGTTACGACGATCCGGTTCGCCTCCCAGGATGTGAAGCCCGGGATCACCGGTGTGCCGCCGTGGTAGAGGAAGCCGTTCGAGTCAAGCAGAAGCCGGGTATCCGGGAGGTGGAACGTCCCCGTGGAGCCCAGGTAGATTTCGGCTGGCGCGGAGCCGTGCGAAGCGTGGAGACGGACGTTTGCGTTGGGCACGGCCGCCTGCTGCACGGGGTCGTAGACGAGGGCGATCCGCCCGCCGCCGCCGCCGCCACCCCAGAGTCCCTGCCCTAGACCGCCTTTGGCGCTGAGCGTGCCGACTCCGGCGATCGTGGGGCATTGGACGTAGATCCCGCCGCCGGAGCCGCCGGCCGCGTGGGTGCCCACGCCGTTGTCGCCGTCCGCCAGCAGAGAGCCGTCCAGGACGACCGCGCCGACCGACTCGATGACGATCGCGCCGCCGCCGTTGCCGCCCGTGCGGGTGTTGTCGTCGGCCGCGCCGCCGCCGCTGCCGGGCTCGACCGGAGCCGTCGCGGATCCGTAGGGCATGCCGTTCACGCCGTTGGCCTTCCCGCCCGCTCCGCCATAGCCGCCGCCCATCATGGCGATGCCCGCGCCAGGGCCGTTCCCCGGCAGGTTCTTGAGTTTGCCGCCCCAGTAGCCCTTGCCGCTGGCGTTGAACTGGCTTCCCGAACCCACGTTGAGCGAGCCTAGGCGGAACAGCACCGTGCCGCCGTTCGTCGGATGCGAGTACGGATAGACGATGCTGTTGCCAGCCAGTGTGAAACCGCCGCCTACGTCCACGACGCCCTCGAACCCAGGAGCCGGTGCGCTTTCCGGGCCTAGCCGAAGATCCAGGATGGAGGCGCCGGCCATCGACATCGCGCCCTCGACCGACAGCTCGGGGTAGCCGCGCAGGTCGAACACGCCGGCGTTCGCCATCGTCACGGAGCCGGCGACGACGATCGACGGAACCCCGAGCTGATTCCCTTGCATTTCGATTTTGCCCTTGTCGATGGACAGGTTGCCTCCGCAGACGATCGTGGCGTTCGTCATCGCGATCTTGTGCGTGCGCGGTTCGGTGCCCTTGACGCTGATGCCGCCCGCGACGTTCAGGACGAACCCCGTGGCGGAGAACGCCAGCCAGGCGTTCTCCATCTTGAGCGTGGGCAGCGTCCAGGACGAAACGCCGGGCTGCACCCAGTACCCGCTGTGCTTGAACGTTCCCGTTCCGATTCGCTCGACGAGTTGCGCGTCGGGGAACCCGAGCGTGCCCGCCTCCGAATCGAAAGGAACGTTGTTCCATGTACCGCCAAGCCCGCCGGCCGCCGAAAACACGAGCGCGGGCAAGGGGGCGGCCGCCATGGCCGACTCGTCGTAGTCCACGGCGATGCGCCCGCCGCCGCCGCCGCCCCACGTCAGCCCCTTCCCGCCGGCCGCCGACACCGTGCCGGCGCCTTCGATGCGCAGGCAGGAGATGGCGACGCCGCCGCCCGAACCGCCGCCGCCATGGATGCTGTTGGCATTCTCGCCGTTGGCGGACACCGTCCCGTCGATCTTGATCACGCCGGTCGCCGCGATGACGACCACGCCGCCCCCGTTGCCGCCGTTGCGCCCTGTGCTGTCGCCCCCGCCGCCGCCGCTGCCCGGCCAGTCGCCCGGGGTCTGGTAGGCGCCATACACGGGCGCCGAAGGAATCCCGGGATTGCCGGTCGCGCCGCGCCCGCCGTAGCTGCCGCCGTTGATGGAGTTCGTCAGCGCACCGCCCGGACCGAATCCCGCGGCGTACTTCACCTTGCCGCCGAGGAAGCCCTTGTAGTTGGCGTCGATTTTGCCCGTGGAAGCGACCGTCAAGTTCGAGCAGGCGATGTTGACGCGGGCGTTGGGCACCCATACCCCCAGCGAATTCGTCGTCGTCGCGGTGTTTTGCGCGTGCGTCACCGTGCCGGCGATCGTCACGGTCGTGGCGGTGAGCAGCGTGTCCCAGCCGTCGAAGGTCAGCGTCTTCGCGCTG
>JAAZAI010000345.1 GCA_012514445.1 Lentisphaerota bacterium | reverse complement strand
CAGATCAGGATCGCCTGCCAGACGCTGGAAAGCGCGGCGTTGACGGACTCGACGACGTTCGCCGACTCGTCGGAGACCCACGTCATCGCCATGCCGCCTGGCAACGTGGCCGCGATTTCGTCGAAGCGCCGCCGGCATTCGCGCACGACTTCGACGGTGTTGCCCTCGGACTTCTTCACGATCTTGATCGCGATCCCCGGCTTGCCGTCGAGAAGGACGCGCTCGCGCACCTCCTCCGTCGCCATGCGGACGGTCGCGATGTCGCGCAGGAGCACGCGCGCGCCGTTGGCGCCCGCCACTTCGAGCCCTTCGAGCTCCGCCGCCTCAGCGTATTCCGCGTCGAAGCGCACGGCGTACTCCATGTCGCCCTCGCGCAGACGGCCGCCGGGCAGACTCAGCACGCCTGCGCCCAGCGCCGTCGCCACGTCGCCCGCCGTCAGCCCCGCCGCCACGAGCCGCGCGCGGTCCAGCTCGACCCACACCTCGCGTTCGTTGCCGCCCACGACGTCCACGCGCGCCACGCCGCGCACCGTCGCGAAGCTGTCCGCGACCTCGTTGTCCGCATAGTCGTAGAGATCGTCCACGACCTGGTCGCCCGAGAGGAAGAGGTTCACCACCGGCGCCTCGTTGATGCTGATCTTCTGGATCACCGGCCGCTCGGCGTCGGCCGGGAGGTCGGCGAGCACGGCGTCGAGCTTCTCGCGCACGTCCTGCGCCGCGACGTCCACGTCCACGCCCAGCTCGAACTCGAGGACGACCTGGCTCACGTTCTCCAGATTCGAGGCCATGATGTGCTTGAGCCCGTCGATGCCCGAGACGGCGTCCTCGACGTACTTCGTGACGTCCTTCTCGATGTCCTCGGGCGACGCCCCGACCCACTGGGTGATGACGGTGACGTAGGGGATGTCCACCGCAGGCAGGTCTTCGAGAGAGAGCTTGCGGTAGGAATTGAGGCCGAGCGCGACCAGCGCGATGAGCAGGCAGGTCATCGCGATCGGGCGCTTCGTGGATGCGGTGGCGAGAAACATGGCAGACTCCCTTCAGGGCCTGAGGCCCGGGATCAAAGCACGCTGACGAGGTCGCCGTCGGTCAGGAGCACCTGCCCCTCGACGACGACCTGCTCCCCGGGCTCCAGCCCGGAGACGATCTCCAGCCAGCCGTCGTTCGCGAGGCCGGTCTCGACTTCGCGCGCAACCGCCTTGCCGTCCTCGACGACGAACACGAGATTGCGCCCGCGCCGATAGAGCACCGCCTCGGCCGGCACGCCGACGCCCTGGCGCGATGCGAAGACGATCGTGAGCTGCGCCAGGTCGCCGGGCACCACGCCGACCTGTTCCTCCGGAATGCGCCCCTTCACCTCGAACGTCCGCAGCGTCGTGTCCACCGTCGGGCCCCGGTACGTGACGACGTGCTCGCCACCGTCGCGCCCGTTGAGCGCCAGGCGGAACTTCGTCTCGCCCGCCCGGATCTCGGCATGGTAGATCGCCGGCAGAAACGCGACGGCCTCCTTCGTGGCGAGGTCCTCGATGCGCATCACCGTGTTGCCGACGGCCATGTGCTCGCCGGGCTCCGCCACGCGGCGCGTGACGACGCCGCCGATGGGGGCGACGACCGTCGCGTCCGCGAGGTTCTTGCGGGCGATGCCCAGCGCCGCCTCCGCCTGCTCCACCTTGCGCGCCGACAGCTCCACGCCGGCCTTCGCGACGTCCTGCGCCGCCTCGGCCTGCGCGCGATGGACGTCGCGCGT
>JAAZAI010000344.1 GCA_012514445.1 Lentisphaerota bacterium | reverse complement strand
GTGGCCGATGCGCGCCTTGGCCATGACGGGGATGGTGACGGCGGCCTGGATCTCGATGATCATCTGGGGATCGCTCATGCGCGCGACGCCGCCCTCCTTGCGGATGTCCGCCGGGACGCGCTCCAGCGCCATCACGGCGACGGCGCCCGCCTCCTGCGCGATCTTCGCCTGCTCGGGGTTCGTGACGTCCATGATCACGCCACCCTTGAGCATCTGCGCGAGGTTGCGGTTCAGCTCCGCGCGATCCACGGTCTTGCCGGCCTTCTGCTTCGATTTCGCCATCATCTTCTCGTCTCCTGTGCTGCTGCCGGGGAACGTCCTGCGCCCGCGGACCGCGATTCGGCGGCCCTGGATCCAGGCGGCGGACGGATATTCCGGTTGATTCCTGAAAACGGAGGCGGTATTATAGTGACTTCTGACACCATCGCAATGACCAGTTTCATACTTTTTGATGGTGTCAGTTGAAATCGGGGCCCACAGGCATGGACACGCTGACCTTCACCTTCGAACCCGGCGGCAGGCCGCTCTACGAACAGCTCTACCGGCGCATCGCCGCCGAAATCGCTTCCGGACGCCTCAAGGCCGGCGAGCGCCTCCCCTCGAAGCGCGCCCTCGGCGCCCATCTGCAGATCAGCGTGAACACCGTGGACGGCGCCTACCGCATGCTGGCGGACGAAGGCTATCTGGACTCGCGGCCGCGCAGCGGCTTCTTCGTCCTGGCGCTGCCCCGGACCCTGGCCGCGCCGACGCCGCGCCCCGCGGCTGCGGCGACGCCGCCGTCCCCGGACGCCGCGTGCCGCTACGATCTGCGCACGGGGCTCGTCGATCCGGACACGTTCCAGCCGGACCTGTGGCTGAAGCTCGCGCGAAAGGTCATGCCGCGGATGGGCGCGCATCTCGCCGCCGGCGATCCGCAGGGCGAGCGCGTCCTGCGCGAGGGCCTCACGCGCCACCTGCGCGAATTCCGCGCGCTCGACGCCTCGCCCGACCAGATGGTCGTGGGCGCGGGCATGGAGTACCTGCTTGGCCTGCTCGCGAAGCTCACCGGGGACGGCGCGGTCTACGCGCTCGAAGATCCCGGCTACCCCAAGTTGCGCACCGTGCTCGCCAACAGCGGCGTGGCACATCGGTTCGTAGGGCTGGACGAGGCGGGCATGCGCCCCGACCGGCTCCGCGCCAGCGGCGCCGACGTCGCCTACGTCACGCCGACGCACCAGTATCCGATGGGGATCACGATGCCCGTGGGCCGCCGGCTCGAACTCGTCGCCTGGGCGGAGGAACGGCGCGGACGCTATATCGTCGAGGACGACTACGACAGCGAATTCCGGTATGCCGGACGTCCCGTGCCGTCGATGACCGGACTCACGCGCAGCGAAAAGGTGGTTTACATCGGCACGATGTCGCGCTCGCTCGCGCCGTCGACGCGCTGCGCCTACATGGTGCTGCCGCCGGCGCTGCTGGCGGCGTTCCGTCAGCGATTCGGCACGTACGCCTGCACGGTCTCGATGCTCGAGCAGCACCTGCTCGCCGCGTTCATCGGCGACGGACTGCTCGTCCGCCACCTCAACCGCGCGCGCACGCTCTACCGGCGGCGGCGCGAACGGCTGCTCGACGCGCTGGGCGGCGCCTTCGGGGACCGGCTCCGGATCCACGGCGCGAACGTCGGCCTCCACCTGCTCGCCACCCTCGCCGGAGGACCGGGCGAAAAGGCGATGAAGGCGCGCGCCGCCGAGAAGGGCGTCCGCCTGGCGGGCGTGACGGACTTCGCGGCCTCGGACGCGGCGCGACTCCCCCGCAACACCGTGGTGATCGGCTACGCCGCGCTGCATGACGCGGAGATCGCGCCGGTCGTGCGCCGACTCGCCGCCGCCTGGGCAACGGCTTAAACGCTAGATTGAATCACTTGTTTTGCGATGTTTGAAAAACCGGCCTACTTTTTTTGAAACGCATCTGATAGAGTACTGTCTTGAAAGACGACGGCATCGTTGTCCACACACACTCCACAACCCTCAACCAACTCCACAACCTCTATGAAGACAAACGACTTGGCCAAGGCTTCGATGGTCATCCTATTCGCCGCCTCCACTTCATTTGGCGCGGGCTTCGGGCTCTACCAGGGCTCGGCCGCCGGAAACGCCGATTCCACCTACGGCACCGCCAAGGGCGGCGAGCCCGGCTCGATGTACCTCAACCCCGCCGCCATCACGACGGTTCCCGGCACCCAGATCCAGCTCGGACTCATCACCGTCGCCCCCGGCATCACCTACGAAGGCAACAGCGTCTACACCGGCGAGAAGCTCAGCCAGGACGCCGACGACAAGGTCTGGCCCATCCCCCATGCGTACGTGACGCACCAGCTCAACGACGACTGGTGGATCGGGCTCGGCATGTACACGCGCTTCGGCCTCGGCGCCGAGTATGACGAGGACTGGTTCGGCCGCTACAACATCTACGACGTCTCCATCCAGTCCTTCAACATCGGCCCCATGGTCGCCTGGAAGGCCGCCGACTGGATCTCCCTCTCCGCCGGCCTCTCCGTCCAGTACTTCGACATCACCCTCAAGCAGAAGATCGACGCCGCCGGTCTCTCCGGGATGCGCAAGGCCAACGACCCCGCCTTCTCGCCGCTCGACGTGGACCAGGAGCTCTGCGCGGACGGCGTCGGCGTCGGCGTCGACCTCGGCGTCATGATGACTCCGGTCGAGAAGGTCAACATCGGCGTCGGCTACCACAGCCAGATCAAGCAGGATCTCGACGGCGAGGCCAAGTACGCCAAGCCCGCCCCCATCGCCGCGGCCGTGCCGATGCTGTTCAACAACACCGGCATCGAGGGCGAAGTCACGCTGCCGGACATGGTCATGTCCGCCATCACCTACGACGTCACCGACAAGCTGACCGTCGGCCTCGGCCTCACCTACACGGCCTGGAGCACCTACGACGAGCTGCGCATCAAGTTCGACAGCCTCGGCGCCGTCGGCATGAAGGAGAAGGCATCCGAAAAGGATTGGGACGACGCCTTCCGCTACGCCGCCGGCATGACCTACAAGCTCGACGACGCCATCACGCTGCGCGCCTCGTACACGTACGACGAGTCCCCGATGAACGACAGCCACCTCGACTACATCGTCCCGGGCGACAACCGCCACATCATGGCGGTCGGCGCGGGCTACGCGATGGAGGACTGGGTGTTCGACGTCTTCTACTTCTACGAGATCGTCGAAGACCAGGAGATCGCCATGAACGTCCCCGCCGGCATCCAGCCCTCCGAGGCCGTCGACGGCTTCGCCCACAGCCTGGGCTTCTCGGTCACGAGGAAATTCTAGATTTTGGAGACGTTTGCACAACCCCCTCCGTCGGTTCAGCAAACGCCGCATTCAGAATCAAGAATCCAGAAGCAACGCCCGTCGCGATTTCGCGGCGGGCGTTTTGCCGTGTTAGCAACAGCCGCACCTTGTCAACGCCCGGCGAAGCGAACAACGATGAAACATGGCGATGGGGCATGAATCCTCCCAGGTAATACTTTGTCGCGAGGGTTGTGTCCAAATCCTAATCTCAGACTTCCTGACCTCGGCGGAAATTGAGATGGCACTTTTTGAACGCGATCCCCCGGCAGTATCGGCCTGCGGCAGAGTACCAACCCGGCTACGACGGGTTGCCCGTTGACGGCAAGTCATTGCCGCCAAACACACGACCGTGCGAATCACGGGGCGAACGGCGAAGCCATTCGAGTGGGCGACGCGTCGTAGCCGCGTCGGTACTGCCGTGGCACCCGCGCCGGAGGGCGCGAGCGAATGGCGGCTTGTCGGCTCCCGACAAAGTAGCTAGCCGCTAGTCCCTAGCCGCTAGCCCCTCCCCGCCAGGCTCTTGCGGTACTTCTCGCTCTCCCAGCCCGCGATGAAGTCCTTGCCGGACTCGTCCATCGTGCAGAGCGTCCTGCCCGACCTGGCGATGGCGCCGACGATGAAGAGGATCGCGCAGAGCGTCTCCTCGATGGTCTGCGCCTCGCCGCGCTTGCAGACGTAGGACACCTCGCCCGTTTCGCGGAACACGGAGCACTTGGCCGGCGCCGCCGCGCCCGCGGCGCGCGCATCCGCCAGGCTCCCCTGCTCCACGACGGCCATCTGGCCCGCCAGGAAAACGAGCTGGTCGGGATATAGCGACTGCTTCGTGAAGAAGTCGAGGTCCCAGTCGGTGTTCAGCAGCTTCTCCTTCAGCCAGGACGTGGCGGAGGCCCAGGCATTCTCGGCGCCGCCGGGCGCGAGCGCGACGACCGGCCAGTCGCGCTCGGAGACGCCATACGCCTTCGCGAGACGCCGGTTCACCTCGTCGTTGAGCGCCAGGCACGCGTCGGCGTCGGCGCCCGTGATGATGAGACCGTGGTTCTGCATGAAGAGGATCGCCGGCTTGCGCCCCGTCCTCGCCTCCGTCTCGCGGCGCGCGCGGCCGATGGCGAACGTGAGCTGCGCGCCGGGGTTGATGTACGGGACGAAGGCGTGGCTCTCGGGCAGGCCCTCCAGCGCCTCGGCGGCGATGACCGCGCCCTCGGCCGAGCAGGTGGCGAGGTTGGCGTAGACCGGATGGGTGTGGAGCACGAACGCGTCCAGCAGCGAATGGAAGCCCGCCTCGACGGAGGGTCGAAGCTGCGGAAGCCCCTCGATCGCCTGCGTGGCGGCCTTGGCGCGCGAGGAGCCCTCCTTCTCGACGTCCTCCAGCGTGGCGGGATCCGTGCTTTCGTAGAAGCCGCGCAGGGCGGCGTAGTCGAGCACCGCGTAGGCGTCCGCCTCGGCGATCTGGTCGAGCCTGAAGCCCGAGGCCTTGATGGCCATCAGGCGCTCGTCGAATTTGACGGACGTGTTGCCGCCGCCGCCCTGGACGTAGTCGTTGCGGGCGCCTGCGGCGCGGGACATGCGGATGTAGTCGGCGAGTTTCGCCGCGTGTTCGGAAACGAACGATGACATGATGCTTCCTTTCCGGGGCGGACCCCGTTGCGCTGCTACGCGTTGTACTGGTCCTGGGCGGCGTCGCGGAAATGCGCGATGCGCGCCTCGAGCGACGGCATGCGGGCGATGGTCTCGGTCGAGAACATCCCCTCTGCGAGGGATTCCGTGGCCAGGCGCTCGTGGCCGATGAGCGCCCAGGCGGCGTCGTAGAGATTCGCGAAGAACGGGTCGCGCATGGCCTCGCAGATGAACTTCTGTCGCGGCTGGTTGATGTCCTCGCCGCTGATCTGGAAGAAGCCGTGGCGATCGCAGAGCGCGCGCAGCCGCACGAGCTGGTCGCGCGTGTTGCGCGAGGGCATGTAGGTCACCGCGTCGAAACCGGTCGTCTTGAGCACGCGGAAGAGTTCGTCGAGATAGCCGTCCTCGAACCTCTGCGCCTTCTTGTCGCCCGTGACCGAGTCCTTGACGTCGCCGAGGTAGGCGTACGCGAGCACGATGCCGTTCGCGCGGGTGAACGCGGCGACCTCGGCGATCGGCGGACATTCCTCCGTGGCCGGCACGTAGAACTTCTCCACGAGATCGCTCTTGAGCACGCCCAGCAGGTCGAAGACGACGTGCGGGTTCCCGGCGTCGACGAGCTGCGCCTCGGCCTTGGCGCCGACGGCGATGCGCAGCGTCTCGCGCAGAAACGCGACGAGCGCCGCGCCCGCGCCGAAGCGCATGAGCAACTGCGAGGCGACGGCGAAGAGCAGATGCCGCTCGGTCACCTCGCCGCCGTCCGCCCACGCGGAGACGGGCACGATGTCCGCCTCGTAGTCCAGCGCGATGCCGGCGGGCTCGAGCAGGACGTTGAGCCGGACGGTCATCTCGCGGTTGCGCTTCGCCCGGGCCTGGCGGACCGGCTCGAAGAACGCGGTCAGCGCGTCGATGCGGCTGTGCGGGACGCCGTGGAGCGCGACGTAGGCGATCGTCTCCTGGTCGGGATTGTTGATCCGGCGGCCGGCGAGCGGCGTCGCGGCGAACGAGGCGCGGCATTCCGCGCCGATCGTCGTGGGCAGCCCGAGGATGCGGCCGGCCTCGATGAATTCCCGCGCCCCGCCGATGGAATCGTGGTCCATGAGTCCGGCCGTCGCGAGCCCGGCCTCGGCCGCCATCCACACCGCTTTCGCGGGCGAATACGGCGAGAAGGAATAGGTCGTGTGGATGTGGTTGTTGACGTCGCGCCCCGGGGCGGGGCGTTCACGGCCCGCGGCGTGGCGCGCCTCGGTCAGCGCGCACAGCGCCTCGAGGCGCTCGCGCGGAGTCGGGGCATTGAGTCGGGCGATGCGATCCTGTTCGTACATGCGAATGAAATCCTCGGGCTTGCGGGACGTTTTCGGAGCCGAACACCGGCGCCAGTCGTGGACTCCCGCTTCTTCAGACGAGACCATTCACATTATGCCACAGGTGCCCGCCGAGGGCAAGGAAGGGATTTCCAGATCCGAGGGGATCGGCGCGTGGATCTCCAGCGGCCTCCCGGTGCGCGGATGGCGAAAGCGCAGCGAGCAGGAGCGCAGCGTGTAGCCGATGTCGCCGGGACGGGTGTCGGCGTCTCGCCGCGGCACGCCGCCGGGGCCGTAGAAGGGATCGCCCAGCAAAGGGGCGCCGATGGACGCCAGATGGATGCGGATCTGATGCGGACGGCCCGTGACCAGATCGATCTCCCAGAGCATCCGCGCGTCCTCGCGCGCCAGCACGCGGCAGCGGCTGCAGGCGGGGCGTCCGTCGGGCGTGGCCGCATGGACGGTCCCCATCAGCGGGTGCGGCACGGGGCCGATGGGCTGGTGGATCTCGAGAACGTCCGGCAGGCCCGGGACGACGGACGTGAGGGTTCGGTAGATCTTGCGCAGCACGGGATCTTCGCCCCGGGCGGTGATGCGGCGGAACTGGGCGCAGAGATGGTCGCGGGCCTGGGCAGAACGAGCCAGCAGCAGCACGCCCGACGTGCCGCGCCCAAGGCGGTGGACTGGCGCGGGCGGCCCGTCGGCCGTGCCATGGTCGCGCATCAGGGTGACGAGGTTGTGCTCCAGAAATCCGCCATCGGGGAGAACCGGGAGCCCCGACGGCTTGTCGACCACGAGCACCGACTCGTCTTCGTAGAGGATGGGGATCTGCGTGGGGACGGGCGGTTCCTCCCAAGGCGGACGATGCCATTCGAGTTCGTCGCCGAGTACGAGGCGGTCCCCCGGCGCAACCGGCGAGCCCCCGCGCGTGATTTCGCCTCGCGCGATCCGCTCTCGCCAGACCGCCTCGGTGGAATGGCGATAGCGCGCGGCATAGAAACCCAGCGCCGTGAGGCCGACCGCATCAGGTCCGATTTGATTCCGGTAGGTCCAGCCAGCGTTCATGCGAAGGGAACTTTGAATCGTGTCATGCACCCACTGTATCACGACACTCCTCGGCGCGACAACGCTGAAAGCATCGCAAGGTAATCGGGTGTGTGTCAGGATCGTGACATGTTTTCGGAAAAGGGACTCATGCGAGCACCCCAAGGCGAACATTCCCGTTTTCCTTGCTGTTGTCTGACGAGAGCGATCCCATGGCAGCGTCATGCGGAGCCGGTAGCCGGGTGGCCAGGCCCTTGGCCGCCGCCGTGGACGCAAGGTATTGCGCCCCTCCAGCCGTGGCGGGCGGACGCGGTGCGCCGCAACGGAGTACCAACCCGGCTACGACGGGTTGCCCGGCGACGGCGGGTTGCCCGGCGGCGGCGGTCGGCGTTCACAGCCGTGCGAATCCCGAGGCGAATGGCGCGGCCATTCGAGTGGGCGACGCGTCGTAGCCGCGTCGGTACCGACCGCTTCGGCACCGGCCCCGTCGGCACTGGCAACGGAGTACCAACCCGGCTACGACGGGTTGCCCGG
>JAAZAI010000343.1 GCA_012514445.1 Lentisphaerota bacterium | reverse complement strand
TTTTCCTTTTCTGCCGACGTTTCCGTGTGATGTTCTTTGTCGTACACTTTGTCGCGAGAGCTTTGTCGTAAACTTTGTCGACTAAGCGTAAGGGACTAAGCGTAAGGGACTAAGTGTAGGGAGTAAGTGTAAGGGACTAAGTGTAAAGGCCTCACCGTACCACCACCACCGTGCCGGGCGGCGGGGGCGTCACGCAGAGACGCAGTTCGTCGAGGAGCACGTAGCCGACCGTGGAGGCGACCCCGATGCCCAGCCGGACTCCGACATTGAAGTAGGGGCCGATGTAGGAAGTGTCCGTGTTTGCGGCGGCGTCGGTGAACGACTTCTCGACGCCGTCCACGTGGATCGTCGGCTTGTTGACGCAGTCCCATTGCACACGTACGTGGTACCAGCGGGACTCCTTGATCATGTTCGGCGTGAAGAGACCGCGGTATGTGCCTGCGCCCGTCTCCGCCGACAGGTCGGTCGCTCCAGTAGAACTGGCTGTAAACCGCTTTCGTGATGTCCTCGTAGATGCCTTCGGAATAGGGAAAGCCGCCCGCGACCTGGCTCTTGACCCGATCCCATTGCAATTGCGCGCGGGCCGGCAGCGGCGTGGCTCCGAACCCGCCCCACGGGAAGGTCTCGTGCATGCCGATCTCCGGAAACCCGACCACCGGGAGCCCGAGGGCGGCCACGGCGGCGGGAACGGGCCCCTCGACGATCAGGCGGTCCGCCAGGCCGGGCTGGCGCGACAGCCGCTCCATGACGGCGGCGATCTCCTGCGGATCCATGAACCAGGTGGAGACGGCGAGCTTCGCGCCCGGCAGCTTCGCCCGCGCGAGCCCGCCAATGCGCTCGACGCAGGTCATGAAGCCCTGGGAACCCCAGGGGCGGCACGCCTCGCAGCCGCAGCTACCCTGGTCGTAAGGCCAGACCCAGATCGACCGCGGCGAGAGATCGGCGACCCAGTCGAAGGTGATCCCCATGGTCTCGAGGAGGTACGCCATCCCCTCGGGACGGCTCGGGCAGACCCCGCACGGATAATAGCCGCCGCGCCCCGCGCCCGGCGTGGCCCGCAGCGCCTCGGGCGAATCGGCATAGCCCTCGTTGCCGATGACTCCCAGCGACACGTCCATGCCGATCCGCCGGGCGGTCGCCATCACGGCTCGCAGGCGTTCCCGGAAGGCGACGGCCTCGGGATCGTCGGGCCCGTTGAAGTGGTGCAGATCGTACCAGACCAACAGTTCGTTAAATCCCCACAGCGCGAGATCCTCAACGTAGTCCTCGATCTCCTCGACCGGGGCTTCGTGGTAGAAGTTGTGGAAATGGGTTGCGAAGTAGATTCCGCGCACGGGCTTCCACGGAACCGACGAACCCCGCCACGAGCCGGGCACGAACCCGTCCCGCTCGTAGCGGCTCGCGCGAAGGAACTTCCCCACCCCGTAGAGCAGGCCCCGCGTATCGTTGCCGACGATCTTGACGCCGCCGCCGGAACGGTCTTCGATGCGGAACCCTTCGGCGCCGATGCCGGGCTCCACGGCCAGTGCCACGATGAGCGGTGCCGGTCCCGAAGCGACAATCCGTGCCGGACACCTCCGGGCGATCTGCCGCGCGAAAACGTCGCCGACGCGCACGACCATCGGCGAGGCAGCCTCCGGCATCGACAAGACGATGAGGTCGATGGAAATTGTCTGCATGGTTTCGAGGAATGACTGGGTTATTGGCGGAAGACTACCACAAGCCCGGCCTGGCGGCAAGGAATAGATCATCACGTATTGACTTTCGGGAGTGCGTCCCATGCGTCGCCGTTTGGCTGAAAAACCGTATAAGTACCGGTAAGCCTGAACCCTGACTCCTGAACCCTGGTGGGCGGCAACGATGTTGACGCCCACCCGGGACAAGCACCTCCGACATGCATCTCCGCGCCTCCGCGCAATCTTCTTGTCTCGAACGGCGGGGTTGATGTAGAATGCACGGGACAATGCGGGCTGCAGCCCGTGTCTGGGGATTGTCCATCAACCTGAAATGAGGTTCTCTATGCAAAACAAGACAGCGGTGTCGCTGTGTGTCGTTCTTGCCGCGCTTTGCGCGCCGGCGGATTACGTGAAACTGGGTTCGGCGCGTTTCTCGAGCCTGAACGACGTGGGCTCCGCGGCCTCCGCGCTGGGCATCCTCGCCGAGCAGCCCATGATCGGCATGATGGCCATGGGCGGCCTGCAGCAGGTGGTCACGCAGACCTTCGGCATGGCCGATCAATCGAAGCCCATGGGCGCGGTCGTCTATTACAAGACGGCGCTGCCCGACTTCAAGGGCATGGAGGCGGAGGCGTTCGCCGTGTCGATGGCGGGGATGGCGACGAACCTCGCGTTCGCGATCTACGTGCCCGTCTCGGGCCCGGAAGAGGACTATCTCAAGTCGCGCGGCGCCACGAACGCCGTTGACGGCGCCTACACGGCCGATGACACGCTGTTCGCCGTGGTCCAGGGCGGCTACGCGGTCTGGGGCGACAGCCCGGCGACCGTCAAGCTCGCCGCCGGCGAGATGGCCGGGACGCTGAAATCGAAGCTCGACGGCATGGCCGTCGAGATCGACTACGGAAAGGCCGTCCTCCAGAAATACGGCGAGTTCATGACGGGCATGAACCAGATGCAGAAGCAGATGGCGGCGGAAATGGCCTCGATGACGGACCAGCCGGTCGAGACGAACGCCTGGAAGACGGCGCTCGAGAGCTACCAGCAGGCCTCGATGGAGGCTTCCGCCAAGATGCTCGAACAGATCGACTCGATGGTCGTCGGCCTCGGCGCCGACATCGCCCGCGGCATCAGCGTGGGCGTTTCCTGCGGATTCGCGCCGGGCAGCGACCTGGGCGGGATCATGGCAAAGGCCGTGCCCGTCGACCCCAAGCTCTATGACGCCGTCCCGGCCTCGGCCGACCTGTTCGTCGCGATCGGCAACTGCGGCCAGATGAGCTACGACACCGAGACGTCCATGGATCTCGTCGCCAAGACGCTCCTGCCCCAGATCAAGGACGAGGCGATTCGCAAGCAGGCCGAGTCCCTCCTCTCCGGGCTGGTCTCCCTCACGAAGCAGGCGGGCGCGAGCGTGATGTTCGTCGACCGCGACAAGCAGGGCCGCATGGTGGTCGCCTCGAAGACGGCGTCCGCGGATCCCGCGAAGTACCTGGCCGCGAACGGCCGGCTCTATGCCGATTTCTTCTCGATGGTCGGCACGCTTGTGCCCGAGCAGAAGTTCGCCTCCTTCGACGCCGCGGCGGGCAAGATGGGCTTCGATTTCGTCTCGCTCTTCAAGTTCCTCGACGCGAAGTTCGGCGAGGAAGGCGACGAGACCGGCCCCGAGGAGATGGAGACGGTGTTCAAGGTGCTCGACGCCTTGATGGGCCGTTCGGTCGAGGGCGCCTACAAGCTCGAGGGCGACGTCTTGGCTGCGGTGTGCCGCGCGGTCGGCTCCGACTACGAGGCCCCGGCGGCCGGCGACGGCGCCGCGCTCGCCGCTCGCATCGCGGCGGTGATGCCCGCAGGGTCCACCGCGAAGCCGTTCGAGACGTTCTCCCTCTCCCTGAGCTCGATGATCCGCCACTATGGCGCCCGGATCGCCTCGGCGATCGGCGAGGACGGCGAGGACGTCGCCAAGGTTTTCGCGGCGCTGCCGGACGCCGCCCCGGGCGGCCTGACGATGGCGGCATGGGCCGAGGGCCCCGCCGTGAAGGCCTCGATGAACCTCTCCGCCGCCGAGTTCAAGTGGTTCGTCAAGATGTTCACCGATTTCGCCGCCCAGGACGCTGCCGCCCAGGCCGCCTTCGAGGCCGAGGCGCTTAGCGAAAAGGCGGGCGTCGAAGACGACGACGCGGAAGACATTGTCGTGATCGACGACGAGGACGACGAGGCGGACGCTCCTGCGGCCCCCGCCGCCGAGTAAGGAAGAGCGCCCGGCGCGAAGCAGTGTGGACGGATTTCCCGCGCCCAAGGGCCTGGGCGCGGGAAGAGTGTAAAAGCTTCGCGAGCATGGAGTAAGGAGTCATCCGTAGGTTTTACTCTCTTCTTGCTGGCAGGCCCTTGCCAGCAAGCTTCTTGGGCACTTTCTCCTCTTCTGCTGGCCCAAAGACCCTCGCACCTCCATGAGCGCAACCTTCCGCTACAATCGTCACGACTACCGCAGACCGCCCGTCCAGCTCACCCAC
Source organism: Lentisphaerota bacterium (assembly GCA_012514445.1). Classification (GTDB taxonomy): domain Bacteria; phylum Verrucomicrobiota; class Kiritimatiellia; order RFP12; family UBA3636; genus JAAZAI01. The sequence continues at coordinate 9,812 of JAAZAI010000343.1, read as the reverse complement.
GTGGACTTGAAACTCGACTTCTTCGACGACCGCGTCGAAGGCGTCGAGACGCTCCATTTGACCGCGCGCGAAACGCTCCGCTCGGTCTCCCTCGACGCCCAGGCGCTCGAGATCGGAGACGTTCAGCTCGTCAACGCCGATGGCACGACGCGCGCTCTCGACTCGGTCTATTTCAAGCGCGAGAACCGGCTCGAGATCGTCCTGCCGCATGAATGCCAGACCGGCGAGGCTCTCGCCCTCGCCATCCGCGCCACTTGCCGCCCGACGCACAACGTCCTCGACGGGCTCTACTACGACACCACGCCCCCCGGCGCGCCTCCGCAGATGATCTCGCAATGCCAGCAGTGGGGCTTCCAGCGCATCATGCCCGTCGTCGACGACTGCACGGCCAAGTGCACGTGGCGCACGACGCTCGAAGGCTCTTCCCGCTACACGCACCTGATCACCAACGGCGACGTCTGCCGCGAGACCAATCCCGACGGCGTTCCCGTGCCCGTTCCGGGCAAGCCGGAGCGGATGCGAATCACCTACGTCAACACGATTCCCATGCCGCCGTACCTGTTCATCGCGGCCGCCGGGACGTGGGACGTGCTGGCCGATTCCGTGATGACCGACTTCGGCCGGACCATCCGCCTCGAGTACCTCGTCCCGCCCGGCAAGACGGCCGGCGCGCGCCTGCCCATGGCGATCCTCCAGGACGCCGTGCGCTGGCACGCGCGGCGCCTCGGCTACGACTACCGCCGCGAATGCTACCGAACCATCTGCATGGAGAAGTCCAACTTCGGCGGCATGGAGAACGTCGGCAACACGACGATCATCACCGAGGCCGCGCTCATCGACGAGTGGACGCCCGACCGCCGCCTCGTGTACGCGTACGGCGTCATCCTCCACGAGTTCGAGCACAACCACTGCGGCAGCGACGTCACGATGGAGACGCCCTTCGACATGTGGCTCAACGAGGCGTTCACCGTCAACATCGAGCGCGAGTACCTGGCCGACAAGTTCGGAACCGAGCTCATGCGCCTCTCCGATCTCGATTCGATGCGCGGCCCTTTGCAAGGTCCGCTCGCCGTCGAAGACGCCGGCAAGATGGGGCGCATCGTCCGCGAAGGCTTCAACCACCCCGACGAAGTCGTCGACGGCGTCACCTACGTCAAGGCGCCGGAGGTCCTCGGGATGCTGCGCGAGCTGATGGGCGCCGAACGCTACGAAGAAGCCGTGTCGTGGTACTTCACCGAATACAACGGCGGCAACGCGGACACCGACCAGTTTCTCGCCGCCTTCCGCCGGTTCTCGGATCGCGATCTCGACGCCTTCTTCCACGAATGGCTCTTCACCATCGGCTACCCTTCGCTGCGCGGCGCCTGGCGCCACGAACCGGCCTCGCGCCGGCTCGTCGTGGCGTTGTCCCAACGCCGCCGCGGCGGACCGGGCGGTTGGTTCACCGTGCCGTTCCACGTCACGGGCGTGGACGCCGCCGGGGCGCCGATGCCGTCCGTGGACCGCACGCTCGTGCTGGACTGCGAGGCGGCCGAGTTCGTCTTCGAAGACGTCGACGCGCCTCCGGCGTTCCTCGACTGGAACAGCGGCGGCGCCTTCTACGGCGCGTTCGAGGACGCGACGTCCACCCCGGCGATGCTGGCGGAGGCGGCGCTGAAGTCTCCGTTCCTCGTCGGCCGCGTGGACGCCATGCGTCGGCTGGCCGATCGCGAGATGGCCGCCACGATCGCCGATCCCGCGCACGAACCCGCCGCGCAGTGGCTGGCGCTCTTCCCGGCCGTGCTGGCGGACGCCTCGCTGCCTCCCGGCATCCGCGCGCGTCTGCTGACCGTCTCCGAGGAGATGCTCGACCGCGACTACCTGCCGCGTCCGCGCGAACGCAATGCGGCGGCGCGCGCGCTGCGGCGGCGCGTGGCCGCGTCCCTGGGCGAGGCCGCCCTGCTGCGGGCCTTCGCCAAGGCCCGGAAGAGCCGGGCCGACGAGCCGCTCGCCGTGGCGATCCCGCGGCGCTCGCTCGTGACGGCGCTCGCGATGCTCCTCGCCGAGACGGAAGGGGAGAAGGCGGTCGCCGCGCTCGTGGATCTCTTCGAAACGGCCTCGTGCATCGGCGACCGTCTTGCCGCGGCGCAGGCGCTCCTTCGCACCGCGTCGCCGCGCCGTCAAGAGGTCATGGCCGCGCTGCGCGCGCTCTGCCGCCCGCACGTTGCCGCCTACGGCGCCTATCTGCAGGTCGTGGCCGGTTCGCCGGCGCCCGACGTCTTCGCCGCGATCGCGTGGGAGGAGTCGGATCCCGCGTTCCGAATGGACCATCCCGGGCACAGCCGCTCGCTGTACGCGGCGATGGCCGCGAACAACGCGCAGCTCTGGACGGACGCCGGGCTGGCCTGGGCGGAGGCGACGATCCGCAAGCTGGCGCCGGTCAACGAATACGTTGCGCTTGTCGTCGTCGGTGCGTTTCAACTGGTCGAGGCCATGGACGAGCCCCTGCGCGACCAAGTCCTCGCGATGCTCGAGCGCCTCGCGGATTCATTCAACCCCGTGCAGTTCCCCAGCATCCACGGACGTCTTGCGCAGATGCTGGAGCGGTCCGACAGCCAACCGGGCTGAGCCCGGCGCGTGCCAGGAAAGTGACATGATTGCGTTTTTTCCGGGGGTTGGAAGCTGTCTTCAATCTTTGTCGCGAGCTTCGTCGACTCCAACAAAGTCCTGATCGTAATCCTGGTCGTAATCGATACGAAGGGCGCGCAGGCCCTGTGCGCCGCCCCCCGCCCGCAAGCAGAGACTGCTTGCGGGAAGAGAGCAACACCTGCGGGAGCCTGCTCGCGAAGCATTTACCCCAGGGCGCGCAGGCCCTGCGCGCCGCCGGGCAACCCGTCGTAGCCGGGTTGGTACTCCGCCAAGGGCCTGGCCGCTCAAGCACTTTCGCGACCCGGCCGGCGGGAAATGATCGCCGAGCGTTTATTGTAATCTTGAACAGGAATTCAAGATTACAATCGCCACGTCACCGATGTCGCTCGCGCCGCGCTCAGAGCGGGGTGGGACGACGCCGTCCCGGCGTGCCGAGTCGACTGTACGGCGCACGGTGGGGGGCTTCGGAGGACGGCATTCCCTTGCCTGGGCGGCACGTGATAATCGAATGTCTGGAATTCGGGCGGAAAACGCTAGAAAGGAAACGCTAGAAACGGCTCCCAGGCTTGACGAATGCTCCGGTTTGACGTAGATTAACACGCATTCGTCGAACGCCGGTGAACAACCGCATCATCGGTTGTTGTTTGACGCAAGGTTTGCATGAGGGCGGGGCTATGCATGATGTAAGGCGATTGCGATTGTTCTTTTTTCTATGCGCCCTCGTCTTCCCCGTTTTCGTCCGGGGCGAGGCGTCCGAAGGCGCGTCGCCGCCCCCGGGCGGCGAGACATCCCGCAGCCTCCAGGGACGCTGGCGCGGCGACGGTGGAGAAGCGGCGCCCGAATTGGAGGACCGGAACGGCTTCTATGGACGCTATCTCGCAAACCGGCTTGCCATCGGGCTGGGGGTGTCGTCGTTCGCGCTGCGTGAGAAGCAGCGTGACGGCGGATCGGATCGCCATGGGAACTTCATCGGCTTGATCAATCATCTGGACGAAGCGAACCCCGTGGGCGTCTTTCCGACATGCCGCTACCGGTTCTGCCGGAATCTCGGGATGGAACTCACGATGTCGCGGGTGGAGGCGGAGACGACGAACTTCGGCTCCAGCGAGGGCGACGGCAAGGTCGTCGCGCAAGGACCGATTGTCAATTTGATCCTGGAATGTCCGCTTTGGGACGGTCGGGTGACGCCCTACGCGGGAATCGGCTACACCTACCAGAGCGGCTCGTTCGAGGAAAGACCCTGGTGGCATCTGGACTATCCGTCGCCAGAAAGGTATGCGGCGGGCGGAGCAACGAAAAACACGCTTCACGGCATACACTACCGGGAAATGGAGGTATCGGACGACACCGGCCCCGTGTATTCGCTGGGTGTCCGAACCCGGATCCACCGCAACGCCGAGCTCGATCTCATGGTCCGCTATGCGGACATCACCTGCGATGCGGAGTTCGTCTTCCGGTATCCGGATGGAACCCGGGAGCACAGCCGCTCCGGCGAATTCCCCCTTGCGAACACCACCTGCGGCGCGAGCCTCCGATTCGTGTTCTAATTGATTATCAATTCGAAAGCCACTATAATTCACCGACATGATGAATAACATGACGCTGTCCATTGAAAACGCCGTCGTCGTCTGCGGGGACGATCTCGTCCCCGGCGGCGCGGTCGACGTCGCCGCGGGGCGCATCGTCGCCATCCGCAAGCCTGGAGAGAAGGCGGCGCGCCCGGCGGACGTGCGCGTCGACGCCCGCGGAGCCTGCCTGGCGCCCGGGTTCATCGACCTGCACATCCACGGACTTCACGAGTTCCTCGTGGACAACGGCCCGGAGCATCTGGCGGCGATCGCGAAGCTGCTGCCGCGCTACGGCGTGACGGGTTGGCTGCCGACCCTGAGCCCGCGCCCGCGAGGCGAGGATTCGCGGCTCCTGGCGACGCTTTCGCAGGCACGGACATCAGGCGCGGCGATTCTGGGATTCCATCTCGAAGGGCCGTTTCTCGCGCTGATGGGCGCATTGCCGCCCGAAGCGCTGGGGAACTGCGACGCCGCGCGCGTCGAGGCGCTCATGGCCGCGGCCGCGCCGCATCCCGCGGTCTTCAGCATCTCGCCGGAAGTGCCAGGCGTCGCCGAATTCATCCCGCTGATGCACCGCGACGGCGCCGCCGTCTTCATCACCCATACTCGCGCATCCGTGCGCCAGACGCAGATCGCGATCGAGGCCGGCGCCCGCCACGCCACGCACTTCTACGACGTCTTTCCCGTTCCGCCCGAGACGGACGGCGGCGTCCGGCCCTGCGGCGTCGTCGAGGCGGTTCTGGCCGATCCGCGAGTCACGGTGGACTTCATTCTCGACGGCGTCCACGTCGACCCCGTCGCCGTCCAGATGGCGCTTGAGTGCAAGGGCCCCGGTGGCGTCTGCCTGGTGACGGACGCGATGGTGGGCGCGGGTTGCGCTCCCGGCCGTCATTTCTTCGGCGGCGAAGAGGTCGAGTTTTTGGCGCCAGGAGCGCCGGCTCGCATGACTGAAAACTCCCGGAAACCCGGGGGACTCGCGGGAAGCGGCCTCACGCTGAATCTCGCGGTGCGCAACGCCATGCGTCTGGCGGGCACGACACTGCCGCAGGCGGTTCGCATGGCCAGCGCCAATCCCGCGCGCGTGCTGGGGCTGGAAGACAAACTCGGCTCCATCGCGGTCGGACGCTCGGCCGATCTGGTTCTGCTCGACGACAAGGTCGACGTCATCCAGACCTGGGTCGCCGGCGAGTCGGTCTACCGCAAGGGCGAGGCGTAAGGCGGCGGCCTTACTTCTTCTTCCAGGCGCCGTCGGCGGCTTGGACGTATTCGCCGGGTTTCGCCTGCGAGGCGAGCTGGATGGCGCGGCGCTGGCCGACGAGCGCGGCCGTGGTGCCCTGCTTCTTCGCGATCGCCGCGTAGACCTTGCCGCGGTCGGCGTTCTCCGCGCTGATCGTGGCGGCGTCCCCGCCCGCGAGGCCTCCGGAGACCGGCGCGAGATAGCCCTTGTTGTCTTCGCCGATCTTGCCGGACTTCTTCAGCGACTCGATCGTCGCCTTGCGGGCGATCATGGCGTTCTTGATCGCGGCGGCGTCGGCGGCGCTGGCCAGGTCAAGCGGCGAGGCCATGGCCGAGAGGATCATCGCGGAACAGAGGATGGAGAAAAGGCGTTTCATGTCAGTTGCCCTCCTTGGCGGGCGTGTCGGCGGACGGGGTGGTGGCTTCGACGGGCGCCGCGGGCGCAGTCGGGGCGGCCGGTGCCTCGTCGACGTCGCTGAAGAAATCGTCCAGCGCGCGGTCGACCTTCAGGTTGATGTCCATGGTGATGTGGATGGGCTTGATCTCGTGGGTGGTCCGGATGCAGCCCGCGCCCAGCAACGCGACGGCCGCGGCGGGGAAGAGGAGGGTGAAGAGTCGTTTCTTCATGGTTGACGTGTCCTTCCGATGATGGGATGCGGAGCTTTGACGCTTCCCGGGGGCGGTTTATTCATTCGTGGCGTCCTGGAGCGACTTCGTGAGCGGCAGGGCGATGGAGAGGAGTTCGTTGAGGGGGATGCGGAAGGTGGTGTCGAGCACGAGCCCCTCGAATTTGCTCGCGTTGCGAGAGCGCACGATCTCGCCGTCGCGCACCGAGTAGTTGAGCTTGTTCGAGGGGCGGCCGTCCATCTCGAACTTCAGCAGCAGATCCTCGCCTTCGCTGCTCATCACGATCCGGATCCATTTGTACGTGAAGTCGGTCAGCGCGTCGAGGGCGAGCGAGGTCTGGATCGAGGCCCCGGCCATCTCGAGGATGCGCGGCGCGGGGCGCAGGCGGATGCGGCCGGTCTTGCCGGGCGCGGAGTGGAAGTAGCCGTCGCGGACCACGATCTTGCCCTGGGTGACGACCATCGGGATCGTGCCGCTGAGCTTGCCGCCCTCGTCGGGCTCCTCGCCGACATAGCTGCCGATGCCGAACTGGCCCAGCAGGTCCGCGAGCCTGAGCTGGTCGGCGTGCAGCGTGATCCACGTGTTCTTGTTCGCCCGCGCGATGCGGGTCGATTCGCCGCGCACCTTGCCGCCGCACCAGTCGAGGACCAGCTTGTCGAGGAACCACACCTGCGGCGACTGCATCCGGAAGATCGCCAGGCCGGAATCGATGGAGAACGGGCCGGCCCTGAGGTTCTTGAAGCCGAGGAATTGCGAGTTGCTGGCGAGGCTGGGGAGATAGGGCGTCTCGAAGGAGGCGCGGATGCCCGAGACGGAGAGTTCCTGCTCCGGGTTGTTGAGCGTGCCGTCGTTGAAGCGCACTTTCAACGAGCCTTTTTGGTCGTCCGGCGCGATGTGGTATTCCGCCGACGCGGCGAGCTTGCCGCCGATGGCGTAGCCGGCGAGTTCGGGGACGATGCCATGGAGGGGCGCGAAATCGAGCGCCTGCTCGGGGACGTCGACGGCCACTTCGAAGCGCGGCTCCCCGGCATCGTCGAACGAGGCGGTCGCGTTCAGCGTCCCGCTTGCCCCGAGTGCGGCGACGCTCGCCTCCAGCGCAAACCCATTCGTCGGCGTCTGCTGGAGCGTCGCGTCGAGTTGGGCGAGTTCCACGCCCCGGAACGCCGCGCCGGCCCGAGCGGTTGCTGTCGCGGCCGTCTCGCCCGTCGCGCCGACGCGATACGTCGCGTCCAGCGCGATCCGGCGCAACGCGGCATCCGCCGCCGGAATCGCGATCGCATCCAGCGACGCGCTTGCCTTGCAGTCGAGGATGCCTCCCGAGAGGGATGCGGAAGCTTCGCCTGTCGCGCCTGTATCGACCGCGCCGAGCAGACGCCCCGCGGCATCGTGGAGCGCGAGCGCTCCGAATCCGAATCGCGCGACGGCCGAGCCGTCGCCTGTGGCAGGGTCTCGCGCGCCCTCCGCCTCGAAACGGACGCCCGCGTAGGTCGCCTGGATCGCGCCGAGGGAAACGGCTCCGCCGGGGCTGTCCGCGAGACCGGCCGTGAAGCCGCCGGGCGTGACGTTGAACGAGACGGCGAACGGCGCGTTGGTGGCGATGCCGAGCGCGAGCGTGCCTTCCAGCGTTCGTTTCGCGAGGCTCGCCACGACGTTCGTCGCGTCCAGCGCGATCCGCACGCCGCCCATGTCCGCGGCGAGGCCGGTCAACGACGCCTCGATCTTCTCGTGGTCTCCGGCGGCCGTCAGGGCGGGCCGTAGCGTGAACGTGCCGTGCGTCGTCTCGGCCGCGACGTCCGCCTGCGCCTCGATGTCGAGCCGGGAGAGGACCGCGCCGTCGAAAGACAGCGCCGTCTTCGCCGTCATGTCGACGACGGTGCGCCGCAGCGCCTCGGGAAGCTGCGCGCGCAAGAGGACGGGCAGGGCGTCCGAGGCGACGTGCCCGCGGATCTGCGCGTGGATCGCCTCCGCGCCAGGCTGGCAACGCACCACGACGTCGAGCGCGCTGGAGGAGAAGCGCAGGCGGGCGGAGGCGTCGATTGCGTCCCAGCCGGTCTCGTTTCGGATCGCGGCCTCCACCTTGACGGGGATCACGAGCGTTTCGCCGTCGGCGTGGACGACGACATGGCCGCCGAGGCTGAGGCGGTCCAGCGTGACCGGGAGGTCCAGCAGGCGTTTCAGTGAAAAGGGCTCCGGCGGTTCGTCCGACGCGGCGAACAAGTTCGCGGCCGGCACGGAGAAGACGCCGTTCGTGGCGACGACGTGGAGGACTACGCCGCCGAGGGTCGCGGAGTCGACGTGCCCGGCGATGAGGCGCAGCGGCCGGTAGGCGATGACGCACGAGGCGACCTCGAGGGGCGGGCCTTCGGTGCCGCCGTCGTCGACCGCGATGGCGACGTCGCTGCGGTGCAGGCCTGCGTGGACGAGTCGGAACTCCGCCACGCCGCGGGCCATGACGCCGCGCAGGATGCGGTTGACCTGTCCGTTGACGAGGGCGGGGAGGAAGACGACGACGGCGAGGGCGGCGAGCGCGAGCACGGCGACCCACCGCGCGAAGCGGCCGCTTCGGCGGGTTCCCGGGATCCGTGGCGCGCGAATTGTGTCCATGCGCGTGATTGTGCGATGAAACACGGCGAAAGACAAGCGGAAAGAAAGCTGTGCAGCAATTCTCAACATGAGCCTTAAGAGAGGCGGATTTTAGACGCGGCGTCCTCGCCGCGTTCATTATTTATGTGTGGATGGCGGTCGGCGTGGTTTTTACGACACGCCTGCTCATGTGGTCGTAGGCGTTCGAAACGACGCAGAGGGAATTGGAGTACGCCGCAATCAGACGGTTCTCGGCATCCCACGTGTCCTAAACTCCCCGGTTTTATGATAGCCATGTGAGTGGAATGCGTCGCGGCGTGGCCGAATTCCGCCGCGATCCGCAGATTTCGCTTGCATTTTTGCATGGCTATCATATACTAGCCATTTCAACGCAAAGGAGGGCGGAAAATGAGCTATGTCCAGATTCAACCGGGCGGAAAGGCCAATTCGAAAGGCGCGAAGTACGTCAACCTCGCCTGGAACGAGTGGGATCCGGGGCGCAAGCGCTCCGTCCAGCGCAGATTCTACGTGGGGCGCCTGGCGCCCGACGGGGAGGACGTGCTCGTCAACAAGCGCCTCGCCGGACGCTCCGACCTGCGCGTGCCGCTTTCGGAGGTTGATGCGCACGCGCAGAGCCGGTTCGATTTCGAGGCGTGGCTGCGCACGCGCTCCGGCTCGGACGCCGGCGCGGAGGCCGTGGCGCGCGTGGACATCGCCGGCGACGCCTGGCTCATCCGCCACCTCAGCGAGGCGTCCGGCCTCGGAGAGGCGCTCGCGGAGGCCTTCGGCCCCGTCGACGGCGGGGCGCTGGCCGGACTCGCCGCGCACCAGTTCGCCACGGGGCACGCGCTCTACCGCGCCGATGCCTGGCTCTCGCAGCGCGAGATGCCGCCCGAATGGCGCGGCGCGCTCGTCTCGGAGTCGACCGTGCACGGCTTCGTCGCGCGCATCGGCGCGGACGTGTCGCGTCGTGAAAACTTCCTGGAGCGCTGGGCGGGGCGCCATGCGTCCGGACGCGCGACGGTGTTCGACACGTCCTCGGTCTCGAGCCACTCGCCGTCGCTCGAGCTGGCCGAATGGGGGTACAACCGCGACGACGAATCGCTGCCGCAAGTGAACTTCTCGCTGGCGGCCACGCCCGAGGGCGTGCCGCTCTTCTACCGCGTCCTG
>JAAZAI010000342.1 GCA_012514445.1 Lentisphaerota bacterium | reverse complement strand
GGCGAGATCGTCGGCGCCTCGATTCCCGGCGTGAGGAGGACGGCCTTGTCGAGCAGGTCGCGGCGAATGTCGTATTCGATCATCGCGTACTCGCGCGCGACGACGATGCCGTGGATGCGCTTGAGGAACTTGTCCACCTGCGGATGGGCGGCCGTTTCGGCCGAGCGGGCGATGACGACCGCCTCGGATGCCATCACCACGTCGCCGACCGTCTTGAGTCCGGCTTCGCGCAGCGTCTGCCCGGAGTCCACGACATCGGCGACGGCGTCGGCGACGCCGAGGCGGATGGAGACCTCCACGGCGCCGTCGACTTGGATGATCGTGGCCTGGACGCCGCGGCTCTCGAGGTCGCGTCGGACGATGTTGGGGTAGGAGCAGGCGATGCGCAGGCCGCCGAAGCGTTCGGGCGTCAGTTCGCTGTCCCGGGGGACGGCGTAGCGGAATTTCGAGCGGCCGAAGCCCAGCGGCATGATCTCGGCGGCGGGCGCGGCCGCGTCGAGGTTCAGGTCGCGGCCGGTGATGCCGACGTCGATGACGCCCTGGGAGACGTACACGGCGATGTCGCGCGGGCGCAGGAAGAAGAACTCGACGTCGTTCTCGGCGTCGGGCAGGCAGAGCTCTCGGCCGGCGCGCGAGCAGCGATAGCCGGCCTCGGCGACGAGCGCGATGGCGGCGTCCGAGAGCGTTCCCTTGTTGGGGAGTGCGATTTGGAGCATGGCGAATCCTTGGGGATTAGAGGTGCCGGTAGACGTCTTCCAGGGTGAGGCCCTTGGCGATCATCATGACCTGCGCATGGTAGAGGAGCTGCGAGAGCTCCTCCGCCGTGCGGTCCTTGCCCTCGTACTCCGCGGAGATCCAGACCTCGCCGGCCTCCTCGTTGATTTTCTTGCCGATGAAGTGTACGCCTTTCTGGAGCTCCTTGACGGTGCCGGAATCGGGATCGCCGCTGGCGGCCTTCGCCTGGAGCTCCGCGAAAAGCTGTTCGAATGTTTTCATGGAAGTCTAGAACAGGCCCTGGGCGGCTTCCTTGATCAGCGCCTTGCCGATGACGTCGCGCTGGATCTGGTTCGTGCCTTCGTAGATCTGCGTGATCTTGGCGTCGCGCATCATCTTCTCCACGGGGTATTCCTTCATGTAGCCGTAGCCGCCGAGGACCTGGACGGCGTCCGTGGTGACGGACATCGCCACGTCGGAGGCGTAGCACTTGGCCATGGCGGAGAGCTTGCTGACGTCCTTGGCGCCGCCGTCCATGTAGTCGGCGCAGCGGTAGACGAGGGCGCGTGCGGACTCGACCTTCATCGCCATGTCGGCCATCAGGAAGAGCAGTCCCTGGTTGGCGCTGATCGGCTGCCCGAACTGCTGGCGCGTGCGGGAGTACTTGATGGCGATCTCGAGCGCGCCGGTGGCGATGCCGAGGGCCTGGGCGGCCACGCTCGGGCGGGAGGCGTCGAGCGTCTTCATCGCGACGATGAAGCCGCGGCCTTCGCCCATGATGAGGTTGTCCTTGTGGACGCGGCAGTCCTGGAAGACGAGTTCGCGCGTGGCGGAGGCGCGGATGCCCATCTTGTTCTCCTTCTTGCCGAAGCTGAAGCCCTCGGCGCCCTTTTCGACGATGAAGAAGGAGGCGCCGCGCGGGCCCTTGCTCTTGTCGGTCATGGCGCAGATCGTGTAGATGTCGGCCTCGCCGCCGTTGGTGATCCACTGCTTGGTGCCGTTGAGCACGTAATAGTCGCCGTCCTTGCGGGCGGTCGTCTGGATGGCGGCGGCGTCGGAGCCCGCGTTGGCCTCGGTCAGGCCGAAGGCGGCGAGGGTGCCTTCCGCGATGCGGGGCAGGTACTTCTTCTTCTGCTCCTCGTTCGCGCAGAGGATGATGGGCAGCGTGCCCAGGCCGGTCCCGAAAAGGGCCAGCGCGATGCCGGCGTCGTACTTGCACAGCTCCTCGACGGCGATCACGAAGTCCTTCGTGCTCCCGCCCATCCCGCCATAGGCCTCGGGAATGAAGATGCCGAAGAGACCGGCTTCCGCGAAGACCTTCACGATGTCATGCGGAAATTCGCCCGTTTCGTCGTGGTGCTCCCGGACGGGCACGATCTTCTCCTCGCCGATGCGGCGGCAGAGGCTCTTGATTTCGAGTTGCATTTCCGTGAGACCGAAGTCGGCGAGGGATTCCATGCGGGCGCGCTCCTTGGCTGATGTGTTGGTGGGTGAAATTTCCCGTACTATAGCATATCGTCCGCCGCAGGAAAACCCGAAAACCAGTCGTCGCCTCACTAAATCGACCTAAATCACCCGTTGGATTCAAACAGATGATTATCGGTCTGTGCGGAAAGGCGCCATCGGGAAGCCCTCGGCGTTGTAGAGGTTCGGATTCGGCGGAAACATCGCCCAGGCATAGCGGACGTGGAGAAATTCGGATTCATGCTGACCTTCGCGCTGCCTGCCGTCCCCATTTCGGGGCGGATGAAAAAACGCCGTCCTTCCCAGACCGTTGCCGCGCTCGCGGCCGTGAGTTCCCGGAACTGGAAAAGCCGACGTGCGAGACAATACACTTGCCGCGCCGTAAAATCAAGTGGGGGCTTAGATTCGCGGGAAACAGGTTGGAATACTGGAATGTCGGGGCCGAAAGATCACGCACTCGCCCTGGGAACGCGAGGCTCCGCACTCGCCCGCGCACCCTGCACTCCGGCTTCACCGAAGCCGGCTACAGCGGTAGGGCGGTCAGCCCCCTGACCGCCGCGGACGCCACGGGGTGGCGTCCCTACCCCGCTCCGCAAATTTCATCCTTCCATAGGGCTGAGGGGAGTCCCCGCCCCGGCCACGCAAGAGAGGACCCGCTACCTGGGACATGCAGGACACCGTAGGCAGAATTTCGCAACGCCGCTCCTGCCAATGCTAGGGCCTAGGGCCTAG
>JAAZAI010000341.1 GCA_012514445.1 Lentisphaerota bacterium | reverse complement strand
GACCGATTACCCAGCGCGGTCGCCAGGGTGTGTGTCAGGATCGTGACATGGTTTCGGAAAAGGGACTCATGCGAGCACCCCCAAGGTGAACATTCCCGTTTTCCTGACTTCAAATTCAACCCTTCCTTTGAAGCGTCAGGGCGCGCACGGCGTGTGGTTTTATATCAGGAAATCAAGAAATCAGGAAGATTCGGGTCGACGAGAGCGGCGACAAGAGCGGATCACGATCAGACACCCACAAACTCCCACATCCACAAGCCCATACACCCACAAACCCACACACGCTTTCCTGCCGCCCCCGGCGACTTGACCGATTAACTGCGGCGATCTTGTACATGTTGCGCTTCTGTGGTAACATGGCTCCATGATCCAGCAATTACGGAAGACATCGATTTTCGCCATCGCCTACCTCGCCATCGCCGCGCTCGGACTTCTGATCGGCCGCGGGGCGACCGGTCACCGACCCCTGTCCAGCGGGATGAACGCCCTCCACCTCGCGGGCGTCGTGGCGCTCGTTCTCGGCGTCTGCGCCCTCTTCTCCCTGGCGACCCAGCTCCTGTTCGCCCGTCGCAAGCGTCCGCCGGTCGAAGGGCTCATGCTCGCACGCATCTACTGGCTCGTGGCCGGCATCGCCGCCGTGTGCACGGTGGCCTACGGCTTCGGCGTGCTGGGCAAGTTCGGCACCGCGTTCAGCATGTTCGGCGGCATGCTCCTGGGCTGGTCGCTCCAGGCGCCGGTGAGCGGCTTCGCCGCCTGGATCCTCGTCTCCCTCAAACGCCCGTTCCGCCCAGGCGATCGCGTCCAGTTCCCCTCCCTCGCGCTGACCGGTGACGTCATGGACATCGGTCCCATGTACACGGTGCTCAACCAGGTCGGCGGCACGATCGCCAGCGAAGAGGCGGTGGGGCGGCACATCCTCGTCCCCAACGCCATGCTCTTCGGACAAGTCGTCATCAACTACACGGCGCAGCAAGGCGGTGCCTACGTGCTCGACGAAGTGGTCGTGCGCATCACCTACGACTCCGACTGGCGCACGGCCGAGCGAATCCTCCTCGACGTCGCCCGCGAGGTCACCGCCGAGGTCATCGCGGCCACGGGCGACTCGCCCTACATCCGCGCCGACCTCTACGACTACGGCGTCTACATGCGGTTGCGCTACAAGACGCTCGTCAAGAACCGCGCGGAGACGAGCTACCTGCTCAACCGGCGTCTCTTCGAGGAAATCCAGCGCGCGCCGACGGTCGACCTCGCCATCCCCTACGTCTACTCCTACCGGGCCGGGCACGACCGGCGCACCGACGAAGCGCGTCGCTCCGCGCAGGACGCGGGATTCATCCAGCTCGACGTCGACACGATCCGCTCGCAAACCGTGGCCGCCGATCCTCAGGATGTCGAGCAACTCGCCGTCAGCATCGCCGCCGAAGGGCTGCTCCAGCCCATCCTCGTCGCCCCGAGCGGCGTGAACGGACAGTACGAAATCCTCGCCGGCCACTTGCGCCTGGAAGCGTGCCGCAAGCTAGGCTGGAAGACCGTGCCCGCCATCGTCCGCCCGTCGAATCGACTCACGACTAACGACTAGCGACTACTCGAGATTCTGCACCTGCTCGCGGATCGCCTCGATGAAGGCCTTCACCTCGATGACGAGCCGCGCGATTGCCGCGTCGCCCGCCTTCGAACCCGCGGTGTTGACTTCGCGGTGCATCTCCTGGCAAAGGAAGTCGAGCTGACGCCCCGCAGGCTCAGATGAATCGAGAAGCGCGAGAAAATGACACCGATGGGCGTCGAGGCGCGTGAGCTCCTCGGAGATATCGCAACGATCCGCGCACAGCGCCACTTCGCGCGCCAGCGCGGCATCGCCGTCCACGAGCGACACGCCCAGCTCCGCCACGCGGCGCTTCAGCGCCTCCTGATAGCGCAAAGGCACCTGCGGCGCCGGCGCGGCCATCTCCAGACGGCGGGATTCGAGCGCCGCGATCCGGCCGAAGAGATCGGCGGCCAGCGCCGCGCCCTCCGCGGCGCGCATGCCGTTGAGCGACGCGAGCGCCTGGCGCAGCGCGGCCGCGACCACGCGCTCGAGCGCCTCGGGCTCGAGCCCGCTGGCCGGCGTCCGCGTCATGCCCGGCATCGCCACCAGCATGGCGAGACCGATGTCGCACGGCACGCCGGCCTGCGCGGCAAGCGCCTGGAGTTCGGACGCCTTGCGACGGATCGCCTCGACATCGTAGGTCGTCTCGCCACCATCCGCGAAAGCCACCCGGATCTGGCACTGGACCCTGCCACGGGAGATGCCCTGCTGGACGATCTCGCGCCAGCGACGGTCGAACGCGGCGACCTCCGACGGCGCCGAGAGATCGAAGTCGAACTGCTTGCGGTTCACGCAGCGCAGTTCGACGTCCACCCGAACGCCCGCCTCCGCGACGCTCGCGCGTCCCATCCCCGTCATGCTCATCGCCGCCATGGCCGCCCCTCCCGGATCAATCCTCCTCGGCAACGACGATCTTGCGCCCGCCGGTGCTCTTCCACTTCAGCCAGCCGTCGATGAACTTCTCGATGTCTCCGTCGAGAACGGCCTGGGTGTCGCCCGTCTGAACGCCGGTGCGCAGATCCTTCACCATCGTATAGGGCTGCAGCACGTAGGAGCGGATCTGGCTGCCCCAGGCGATCGCGCCCTTGTCGCCGTAGAACTTCTCCATCGTCTCGCGCTTCTTGTCCTGCTCGAACTCGTAGAGCTTCGCCTTGAGCACGCTCATGGCCCTGGCGCGGTTCTTGTGCTGGGAGCGCTCGGCCTGGCACGACACGACGATGCCCGTCGGGACGTGCCGGATGCGGATCGCCGAGTCAGTCTTGTTCACATGCTGGCCGCCGGCGCCGCCGGAGCGGTACGTCGAGATCTCCAGATCGGACTCATTGATCTCGACTTCGACGTCCTCGCTGAGCTCGGCGACGACGTCGAGCGAGACGAACGACGTGTGGCGGCGGCTGTTGGAGTCGAAGGGGCTGATGCGCACGAGCCGGTGGACGCCGCGCTCGGCCTTGAAGAACCCATAGGCGTTGGTGCCGCTGACGTAGAGCGTCGCGGCCGTGATGCCCGCCTCGTCGCCGGGGGAGATGTCCACGAGCTCGGCCGTGAAACCGACGCGCTCGCAATAGCGCTGGTACATGCGCAGGAGCATGCTCGCCCAGTCGCACGACTCGGTGCCGCCGGCGCCCGCGTGAAGCGTCAGGTAGGCGTTGCAGGGGTCGAGCGGTCCGGTGAGCAGCGACTGCAGCTCCAGACGCCCAAAGGCCTCCTCGGCCTTGACGACCATGCTTTCGAGCTCCTGGGCGGCCGCGTCCCGGTCGGGCCCGGGCGGCTCCGCCTCGGCGAGCTCCAGCATGACCTCGGCGTCCGCGACCAAGGTCTTGAGCGCGTCGAAGGGCTTGAGAACCACCTTCTGCGCGTTCGTCTTTTCGATGTTGTCGCGCGCCGCGGCCTGGTTGCTCCAGAAATCTGGAGCGGCGGCGATGCGTTCCTGCTCGGCTAGCGTCTTGCGGCGGGCATCGACGTCAAAGATAGCCTCGCATTTCCACCAGCCCTCTGCGCAGCTGGACGAGCCGAGGCTCTATTTCTTCGATCTGAATCATGAGGTGACTTCCGTTCCTTGGGTTTTGCTAAACACATACTGCCAGAAAACGAGGTTTTCCGCAAAGACAAAAATCCCCTACTCCGTACCCGGTCAGTTTCTGGGGTGTCGCGAGTTGGTGCGGATGCGGGCTTGTTCTAAGCACGCCAGTGAGCGCAGTCTCTACTGCACCGGCCTGTCGAAGGGCTT
>JAAZAI010000340.1 GCA_012514445.1 Lentisphaerota bacterium | reverse complement strand
GACGCAAGTAATTCGCAGAAGGGTCGCAAACCCTGTATACGGCGCGCTCGGAGATCGCGCCCTACCCCGAAATCACCGCCAAACGGGGGAGTCCACGAGGTAGGGCGGGCTCTCCGAGCACGCCGCTGCAAACAAGATCGGCCATATTGCGAATTGCTCCCGGGGCAAGAAATTGGTTGCCTCGAATGCCCCGCTCTTGGTATATTCATTAGTTCTTTCCCGCGGTTGCAGGCATCCGCTGTGGAAAACTGGTTGGAAGGGGGAGCGAGTTGCTCCCCGTCATGCTTCCGCCTCACATGAATCAACCCCCAAAATGCCCCAAGCCAAGATGCTCAAGAAAAAAGAAGCGAACAATTCCGCGCAGTTCCTGGAGATGGCCGAATTCCTGGATGCATCCCTCAAGCAGGCGGAAGCCGGCCGGATCGTCAAGGGCATGGTCCTGGAAGTCCGGCCCTCCGAAGTCCTCGTGGACGTCGGCGGCAAGTCCGAAGGCGTGGTCCCCATCAGCGAGTTCGAGGACATTTCGCTGGTCACCAAAGGCTCCTACGTCGACGTCTACGTGCTCAAGTCCGAGAACGACGACGGCATGGTCGAGCTCTCGAAGAAGGCGGCGGACGACAAGATCCGCTGGGAAGCCGTCCTGCAGCGCTACAGCGAGGGCAGCATCGTCGAAGGCGTCGTCAAGAGCCGCATCCGCGGCGGCCTGATCGTGGACGTGGACGGAGTCGAGGCGTTCCTCCCCGGCTCGCACATCGACGTGAGCCCCGTGCACAACACGGACGACCTCATCGGCAAGACCGAGCGCTTCAAGCTCATCAAGATTTCCAACGACCGCCGCAACATCATCCTCTCGCGCCGCGAGCTGCTCGAAGCCGAGCAGTCCGACAAGCGCAAGACGCTGCTGGCCACGCTCGAAACCGGGCAGCGCCGCAAGGGCAAGGTCAAGAACATCACCGATTTCGGCGTCTTCGTCGATCTCGACGGCATCGACGGCCTGCTCCACATCACCGATCTCTCCTGGGGCCGCGTCAAGCATCCGAGCGAAGTCGTCCAGGGCGGCCAGGAGCTGGAAGTCGTCATCCTCGACGTCGACCGCGACCGCGAGCGCGTCTCGCTGGGCCTCAAGCAGGCGCAGCAGAATCCGTGGGACGACATCGAGTCCCGCTATCCGCCGCACAGCCGTCTGCGCGGCAAGGTCGTCAACCTCGTGCCCTACGGCGCGTTCGTCGAGCTGGAGCCGGGCATCGAAGGACTCGTGCACGTGTCGGAGTTCTCCTGGACCCGCCGCATCGCGCGCGCGTCGGACGTGCTCAACATCGGCGACGAAGTCGACGTCGTGGTCCTGAGCGTCAACAAGGACGAGCAGAAGATCGCGCTGGGCATCCGCCAGACCGAGGAGAACCCCTGGGACACGGTGATGGACCGCTACCCGGTCGGAACCCGCGTCAAGGGCAAGGTCCGCAACTTCACCTCGTACGGCGCCTTCGTCCAGCTTGAGGACGGCATCGACGGCATGATCCACGTCTCCGACATGAGCTGGACGCGCAAGATCAACCATCCCACCGAGGTGCTGCAGAAGGCCCAGGAGGTCGAGACCGTCGTGCTCGAGATCGATTCGGCCAACCAGCGCATCTCCCTGGGCCTCAAGCAGGCGCAGGAGGATCCCTGGAGCAACATCACCGCCCACTACGGCGTGGGCCAGATGGTCAAGGGCAAGGTTTCGAAGATCGCCTCGTTCGGCGCTTTCGTCGAACTGGAGGGCGGCGTGGACGGTCTCGTCCACATCTCCCAGATCAGCGACGATCACGTCGAGCGCGTCAAGGACGCCCTCAAGGTCGGCCAGGAAGTCGAGGCTCGCATCGTCCGCATCGACCGCGACGAGCGCCGCATCGGCTTGAGCATGAAGGCCCAGGGCGGAGAGGACGCCGACTTCGAGATCCCCGCCGAGTACAAGACCGAGCCGGCCCTCAAAGTCGGACAGAACATCGTCGGGCTCGCCTCCGCGTTCGACGAGGCGTTCGCGTCGGGCGGCGAGGAGTGGTCGCCCGGGCAGGAAGGCGAAGACAAGAAATAGGCTGGACTACCGCCCAGAGCGGTGTTCGACCCAGAGCGGCGCGGGCCTTTCGCCCGCGCCGTTTTTCGTTTTTTTTTTGATTGCACCGCGCTCTCCGATTGTGCTAGTCTTTGATTCGTCCGATGCATTCGAGATGGACAAGGCTTTGAATCAGGGTTTTGAGATCTACAGGTGGGGGCTTGACGATGAATAAGAAAACGGCACTGCTGGCGTTGTTCGCCTTGGCTATCGTTTCGATTTCCGGATGCATGACAGCGGAGCCGCCTCAAGAAGGAAAACTTTACATCCGCACCCTCATCGATGGGAAGGACACCCTCTACATCAAGGGCGACAGCATGTGGTTCGTCCACCATTCCTATCAGCTTCCCGGCATGTGGGCTGGCGACAACCTGCCCACCTACATCAACCAGGACCAGCTTTGGAACCACGTCTGGAACCGGAACATCAGCGATGTCGTCAAGATCGCCAAGCCCGATGCCACCCTCCCCGTCAGCGGCGAGTGGAGCAGCGAGAACATGAGCGTCAAGATCTACACGTCCGGATTCGGCAACTACGAGGTCAAGGAATATCCGGGCAAGGCCAACGACAACACCCTCGTGATCGACCTCAACGACACCGAGCCGCTGGGCGCCCACTGGTACGTCATCGACATCGACTGGGATGAAGGCGCCGCTTCCGCCGAAGCGCCGGTCGCGAAGTAGCTCCACCTCACCTCTGCCGTGCCGAAAGCGGCATCCGCATTGAAAACCCGGCACCTTGGTGTCGGGTTTTCGCATTCAATAAGCGAAACATGGATAACAATTTCGGAAAACGAATAGCCTGGCTTCTGAGGTCGATTGCGGCCCTGCTCGGCGCCGTCGCGCTCTACGCGGCGTTCATGTGGCCTTCCCATCGCCATCTCGGGGACGGGATCCCCTATACTTCTTACAATGCGGAAGTCGCCGAGGCCCGGACGCTCGTGCCGGGCGACCCTCTTCAGCTCCTCTATCACTTCCAGCTCGTTCGCGGGATGTTCTCCGGTCGCGTTCCGCCCTTCACCAACCTCTACGAGTTCAACCTTGGCGACGACGACGGGCGGCGCGCCTTCGATCCGTACTACGTTCCGTTTTCCCTCCTCTTCGCCGCCACGTCGCCCGCCCTCGGCGACGCGGCGGCCTGGAATCTCTCGCTATTCACGGCCGTGCTCTTGGGTTTTCTCCTGCTTCTGGCGCTCGCCCGCCGGTTCCAAGGCGACGAGCCGAGCGAGGCGCTGGCCTTCGCCGCCGCGTTCATCGCGACATGCGTGCCCTATCGCTGGGTGACGCTCGCCGGCGGGAGCCCGACGGGCTTCGGCATCGCCCTGATCCCGGCCGTGGCCCTCGGCGTGGACATCGCCGTGCGCGACGGTCGCGTCCGCGGCGGCGCCCTCGCCGGCGCGATGCTCGTGCTCTGCTACGCGACCGATCTCCACTCGTTCCTCTTCGCCACGCTCGCGCTTCCGCTCTGGTGCCTCGTCTCGTGGGCGTCCTCCACGGAGACGCTCCTTCCGGACCGCCGACGCCTCCTCTCCATCGTCAAGGCGCTTCTGCCGCTCGCCGCGGGGGTGGTCGTCGCCGGGGGCATCGCGTTGTGGCTGCGTTCGCAGTACGCCGTCACGGACGCCGGCGGCGGCCGCACCCTCGGCGAGATCAAAATCCACTCGCCAGTCTGGCAGGCGATCTTCGATCACGGCTACTCCAGCCACATGGCCCAGCACATCAACCTCGGCGACGTCCTGCCCGTGGTGCTGACCGCCTGTGGCCTGCAGGCTCTCGTGCTGGCCTTCCAGATTCTTCGCCGTCGCCATGGACGCTCGCCGCGCCTCGTCGGCGCCGTCGTCTGCACCTTGCTGCTGGCCGCCGCGATCGTCGGCGCCATCTTCCTCGCCCTCGGCACCAACGGACCGCTGGACGCGCTGCCGCTCCGCCTCCTGCGCAAGCTGGTTCCGCCGTTCAAGATGGTGCGCCAGCCCGTCAAGGTGTTCTGCCTGCTCCCCGCGCTTCTGACGCCCTATCTCGTGATTTCATTCGCCAACGCGCGCCAATTCATCGCCCGCCGCGGGTTTCTCGAAGCCTGCGCGATCCTCGTCGCCGCGCTGGTCCTCATCGGCTGCCGACAGGGCATGTCCGTTGGAACCTGCCTGCTGCCGGATGTCCCGAACCGCGCCTACCAGGCCGTCGTCGCCTCCGCCGAAGCCAGAGGAACCACCGCGCGGGCGCTCGTCCTGCCGGTGTGGCCCGGCGATTCCGCCTGGTCCTCCCTCTACGAATACCACGCCATGAAGTCCGGACTTCGGATGCTCAACGGCTATTCGCCCGTCAAGACCGCCGACTACCTCGACTCCGTCTTCCGCCGCTTCGAGCCCGCCACCCAGGGCGTCCTTGACGCCGCCCAGCTCGCCGCGCTTCGCGAATTCGGCGCCACGGCGGTGATTCTGCACGAAGACGCCTTCCCCGAAAAGGTCAGCCCCTTCCCGGTGGGCGCGACGCTGCGGCGCCTGCTTGCGCATCCGAATCTCCGTCTGCTCGAACAGGATCGCGCCACGTGGAGCTTCGAGATCCTCGATGCGCCGCGCGACGATGCGACGTCGGGCCCCGTGTCCGTGACGCCCGCTCTGCACGTCCCGGCGCGGTGGTGGCATTTCGAGGAGAAAGACGGCACCGACGGCATCGTCCCGTCCGCGCAGCCTGGTGGCGAATTGTCGGCGAATGTCTGGACGCCCGCGGACGCTCCGGAATCCTATTCGTGGCTCGTGCTCATGAAGGGCGGCTCCCTCAAGATGCGCGCCGGGCCTCGTCGCGTCGCGGCGGATGCCGCTGCGGAAGTCAAGGAATTCTCCGCAGGCGCGGCCTGGACCTGGGTGTCCATTCCCGCTGGACCGTGCGGTCCCGACCACCGCACCTGGCTGCTCGCCTCGGGCGATGCGAAAATCGCGGACGTGCTCTTCACCCAGCCGTCCACTGGCCTCCCGAAGGCGGACGCCGACGGCGTCGTCCGGTTCGACGCTGTGGACTTCTTCCACGCCGGCCACACGGTGCGCGGCGAGGACGGCGCGTGGACGGGCGTCCGCTTCGAGCCGCTCCACGATCCCGTCGCCGAGATCGCCTATGGCCCCAACCTGCCGATGGACGAAGCTCCCGGCCGCTTTTCCGTCCAGGCCGAAGGCGCGTGGGAGAGTGGGGACGCTTCCACGTGGCGGGTCATGCTCGGGGGGCACGAGGTCGCCAAGGGGCGCGTTGGCGACACGGCCGTTTTCGACTACGACGGCTCGTCCGTGCTGACGATCCGCTACCGCTACGACGGGCGCCACCCCGCGACGCTGCGCGGCTTCACGCTGCGGCGCATTGCGCACCCGGAGCGTTGACCCATGGACGCACGGGAATTGAAGGCAGCGGAATCCGCGCAGGACGCGATCGTCGTCACCGGCGCCCGGGTGCACAACCTCAAGGGCGTCTCGGTGACGATCCCGCGCAACCGCCTCACGGTCGTGACCGGCGTCTCGGGCTCCGGCAAGTCCTCCCTCGCGTTCGACACGCTCTTCGCCGAAGGCCAGCGCCGCTACCTCGAGAGCCTGCCGTCGTACGCGCGGCAGTTTCTCGACCAGATGGACAAGCCGGACGTCGATTCCGTCACGGGACTCTCCCCCGCGATCTCCATCGAACAGCATTCCTCGACTCCCGGGCCGCGTTCGATCCTCGCCACGGCGGCCGAACTGCACGACTATCTCAGGCTGCTCTTCGGGACGCTCGGCGTGCCGCGCTGCCACCGCTGCGGCAAGATCGTCCAGGCCACGAGCGCCGAGAGCGTCGTCGAGAGGCTGCTCGATTCGCCCGACGGCACGAAGCTCACGATCCTCGCGCCGCTCAAGCGCCGTGCAAGTCGCGTCCCCGTCGCCGCGTGCGTCGACGCCGCGGCGAAGGCGGGCTTCGTCCGCCTCCGCGTCGATGGCGAGATCCTGCCGATCGAGGACGTGCCGGCCGACGCCGCCGCCGCGACTCTCGAGGCCGTCGTCGACCGCCTCGTCGTGAAGCCCGAGGTGCGCCGCCGCGTGACCGATTCCATCGAACTCGCGCTGGCGCAGGGCGGAGGCTCCGCGGTCGTGCTTCGCGCCCGCCCCGGCGAGGCGGAGGTCGCGGAGAACTACAGCGAGCGCAACGAATGCACGGATTGCGGCATCGCGTTCGACGTGCTGACCTCCGCCAGCTTCTCCTTCAACAGCCCTCGTGGCGCCTGCCCCGTCTGCGAGGGCCTCGGCCGCGAGGCGTACTTCGACGAGGCGCTCGTCGTGCCCGACGACTCGCTCTCGCTGGCGAAGGGCGCGATCCGCCCGTGGCGGCGGGGCCCCAAGCGTCTGGTCGGCGCCTTCAACATGATGCTGCGCTCCGTGGCCGCGTGGCAGGGTGTGGACATGGACACGCCTTGGCGCGACCTGCCCGAGACGGTGCGCCACGTCATCTTGCACGGCTCCGGCGACGAGGAGCTCGTGATCACGAAGAAGGTCCGCGGCAACGTGCGCCGCGGCAAGCAGGTGTACGAAGGCGTACTGCCCAATCTGCGTCGGCGTCTGCGCGAGAGCGAGTCCGAATCGATGGTGGCCGTGCTGCGCAGCTTCATGTCGCGCCGGCGCTGCAGCGCCTGCGGCGGCCTGCGTCTGCGTCCGGAGGTCTTGGCGTGTCGCGTCCCGCATCCCGCCGAGCCGGGCGTGAACCTCGCCGATCTGCTCGCCCTGTCGATCGCGGATCTGCGTGGCTGGGTCCAGACCCTGCCCCTTTCGCCCGCCCAGCGCGTCGTCGCCGGCAACGTGGTCAACGGGTTGAAGGACCGCCTCGACTTCCTCGTCAACGTGGGGCTCGGGTATCTCACGGGGGAGCGCGAGAGCGCGACGCTCTCCGGCGGCGAGATGCAGCGCATCCGCCTCGCCTCGCAGATCGGCGCCGGGCTCTCCGGCGTGATGTACGTGCTCGACGAGCCGACGATCGGCCTGCATCCGCACGACAACGCGATGCTCGTCGCGATGCTGCGCCGCCTGCAGGCGCGCGGCAACACGCTCGTCGTCGTCGAGCACGACGAGGCGATGATCCGCGAGGCAGACCACGTCATCGACATCGGTCCCGGCGCCGGCCGGCATGGCGGCGCGGTGACGTTCGAGGGTTCGTTCGCGGATCTGCTCAAGAGCCGGAACTCGCTCACGGCGCGCTTCCTCACCGGCGTCGAGAAGCCCTGCATCCCGGTGCGCCGCGAGCCCGACGGACGCTGGCTCGCCGTCAGGGGCGCGGCCGTGCACAATCTGCGGAAGGTGGACGCGAAGTTCCCGCTCGGGTGCCTCGCCGTCGTCACCGGCGTGTCGGGCTCCGGCAAGTCCTCGCTCGTGGACGACGTGCTGCGGGAGAATCTGCAGGCGTATCTGGCGAAGCCGCGGCGCGAGCGCGCCGGCTTCGCGTTCCAGGGCTGCGCGGGCATCGACGGCGTCGAGGCGGTGGACAAGCTGATCGTCATCGACAAGACCCCGATCGGGCGTTCCTCGCGCAGCAATCCGCTGACGTACACGGGCGCCTTCGACACGATCCGCAACCTCTACGCGGCGACTCCCGCCGCCAAGGCCCGCGGCTACACCGCGAGCCGCTTCAGCTTCAACGTCAAGGGCGGGCGCTGCGAAGTGTGCAAGGGCGATGGCCAGATCCATCTGGCGATGAGCTTCCTGCCCGACGTGTACGTGACGTGCGAGCAGTGCGGCGGGCGGCGCTACAACAAGGAGACGCTGGAAGTGCACTACGGCGGCAGGACCATCGCCGACGTGCTTGCGCTGACCGTGTCCGAGGCCGTGGAGGCCTTCGCGAACGTGCCGCGGCTGGCCCGCAAGCTCCAGACGCTGGAGGACGTGGGTCTCGGGTACTTGCAGCTCGGGCAGCCCGCCTCGACGCTCTCCGGCGGCGAAGCGCAGCGGCTGCAGCTTTCCGCGGAGCTGCAGCGTCCGCCCGAGGAGCACACGGTCTACATCCTCGACGAACCGACGACGGGGCTCCATTTCGCGGACGTGCGCCGCCTGCTCCAGATTCTCGCGCGGCTTCGCGACGCCGGGCACACGGTGATCGTGATCGAGCACAATCCCGACGTCATGCGCGCGGCGGACTGGATCGTCGACATGGGTCCTGGGGGCGGCGACGCCGGCGGCGCCGTCGTGGCCTCCGGTCCGCCCGAGCAGGTCGCGAAGAGTAAGGCCTCTCTGACTGCGGCGTACCTCTGATCTGTAGTGGTGCCCGGGGCGGGAGTCGAACCCGCACGATGTTTCCATCAAAGGATTTTAAGTCCCATGCGTCTGCCATTTCGCCACCCGGGCCGGGGAGCGTCTGATGCCATGATGCTGGCTGTTTTCGCGGAAAAGATCAAGCGGAAACTGCGTGCGCTTGCGGTCGCGGGCTACTTGAGACGGCGGAAGAAGTCGTCCATCTGGGCGATGCGCAGCTCGAGCAAGCGGCGGGACGTCTGGAAGTTGAGCGAGCGGCGCGCCTCGCGGCGCCAGGAGCACATGTATTCCGAGGTGAACCACTCGGTGATGGTCTGGGAAGGCGTGAAGTTCTTGTGGGTCGCCCAGTGGAGCGTGAGCCAGATGCCCGGCACGCCGAAGTGGTCGAGCACGTCCGCGTCCTGCACGAGCAGGATGTCCGGGGTCCACTCGGGCTTCTCTTTGCCTTCGAACCAGATGCTGTTCGGGCGATCGTAGTGGTGGAGGACGATCTGCGCGACGGCCTCGAGCTCCTCGGCGTCCATGAGGTCGGCGAAGTCGGAGCGGACGATTTCGGCGCCCTTGACGGCGTGGGACTCGCTCTTGGCGCAGCCGGGCTTGCCGATGTCGTGGACGAGGGCGCCGATGGCGAGGCGTTCGCGGCAGACGTCGAGCTTCTCGCGCTCGGCGATCTCGAGGGCGAGCGTTTCGACGCGCTGGCCGTGGTGGAGGCGGTAGCCCGGTTCGCACGGAGGTTCGGGTTTGCCGGTCATCATCGCGACGGCGCGGGTTCGAATGGCTTCTGCGTTCATGGGCTGTCGTGCCTCCTGCGCATGTGGTGGATGGCGATGGAAAACGCCGAGACGACGTTGAGCGAATTCTTGACGCCGTGGCCTGCGATCGCGACGACGGCGTCGGCCTGCGCGAGGGTCTCGGGGTCGAGGCCGAAGCGTTCGTTGCCCAGGAGCAGCGCGGCGGGGAAGGCCCAGGCGCAGTCGGCGACGTCCTCGGCTCGCTCGGCGGTTTCGAGCGCGTAGATCCGCCGGCCCTCGGCGCGGAGAGCGTCGAGGGCGTCCTGGACGCGGTCGAAGGCGCGCCAGGGCACGAGACGCTCCGCGCCCATGGCGGCGCGCGCGACGTGGGGGTGCTCCGGCGTGGCGGAGTATCCGCACAGCCACAGCGCCTCGGCGCCGAAGAACTCGGCGGTGCGGAAGAGTCCCCCGGTGTTGACGGCGGAGCGGATGTTGTCCGCGACGACGACGAGGGGCAGGCGCGTGGCGGGCGCGTCTGCGCGGTCGCGGGAGACGAGGCCCATGTCGGCGTCGGCGACGCGCTCGCGCGCGGCGACGCGCTCGACGGGGACGATCGCGCAGAGGAGCTGGCGGTCGGTGAGGCCCGGCTCGAGGAGCCGGGCGAGCTGGCGCAGACGATCCACGCCGGAACCCTCGAAGAACGCGCGCGCCTCGCCGATTCGACCGGCGCGGCCGGGGTCGGCCTCGGGAAGCGCGGCGATGGCGCGCAGGAGGCGCAGGGCCGTTTTCCAGCGAGGCAGGGCTTCCGGGGGCGTGTGCATGAGTGGAATTTACGCGCCACGGAGGGCGCGAATCAAGACAGGGGGAGGGCGCGAATCAAGACAGGGGGAGG
>JAAZAI010000038.1 GCA_012514445.1 Lentisphaerota bacterium | reverse complement strand
TGCGTTCTCTGCGGTTAAACCTCCCCACACCCATGACGAACTTCTTCAACCGCAAAGAGCGCAAAGAACGCAAAGACCAACCTCCCCCTGCATCTTTCTCTGCGTTCTCTGCGTTCTCTGCGGTTGAACCTCCCCACACCCATGACGACTTCTTCAACCGCAAAGAGCGCAAAGATCAACCTCCCCCTGCATCTTTCTCTGCGTTCTCTGCGTTCTCTGCGGTTAAACCTCCCCACACCCATGACGACTTCTTCAACCGCAAAGAGCGCAAAGATCAACCTCCCCTGCATCTTTCTCTGCGGTTAACCCCTAGGATGGGCCTCCATGAAATTCAAACATCTCCTTCTCGCCTCCGCCGCGCTGGCCGCGGCCGGCCTCAACATCGCCTGCTGGTGGTTCTTCACGCGCCAGCCCGCAGCCCGCATGCCTCACGCCGTCGAACCGACCCCCACCCGCGCCACCGCCCGCCCTGAGGTCGAAGATCCTCTCGCGATCGCCCCGACCCGCATCGTCCAATACGACTTCACGACGAACCGCATCGTCTCGCTCGCGTTTTCGTTCAACCACGCGGAGGACCCGGACTCGTTCACGCCGCAGACGCTCCGCCTCTTCGCCGGCGACGAGGAGATCCCCTGGACACGCACCGGAGACCAGCCCCGGAGCGGCTTCGCCATCACCACGACCGCCCCCGTCGCGACGAACGTCGTGACCGTCCGAATCGCGCCTGGCATCAAGTCGCGCATCAAGGACGTCGCCGACTCCGCCACGTCCTACGAGTTCGCCGTCCCCGTCTCCAACGCCTTCGGCCTCTCCCGGCTCGAAACCCAGTGCGGCGCCTTCAGCGATCCACACGTGGTCGTGAACTTCTCCAAGATGCCCGATCTCGCCCGCCTCCACGAGTTCGTCACCTGCGAACCGCGCGTCGAGCTGTCGTTCTCCTCGTCCGACTCCTGGTACTACTCCAGCGAAGTGAAGATCATGGGCGATTTCCAGATCGGACGGCTCTACAAGCTGACCTTCCGCAAGGACCTGCCCTCCTCCGACGGTTTCGCGATGGAGGCGCCCGCCGTGCGCGCCTTCACCTTCCCGCGCCGCGAAGCCGACGTCGCGTTCGCCGTCCCCGGCCGCTATCTCCAGCCCGAAGGCGGCATCGTCGTCCCCGTCAAATGGGTCAACACCACGAACCTCGACGTCTCCGCCGCTCGCGTGCTGCCGCAGAACATCGTCCAGCTCATGGCCCGCGAAAACGACCGCTACGAACGATACAGCGGCTCTTGGTACTCCAGAGGCCGGGATCCCGACGATGCGACCGAACTGGCCGAGAAGCCGCTGACCGCGGCGCTGCCCGTCTCCGCGGAGGTCGATGCAATCAGCCAGACGCCCGTGCGCCTCGCCGACCTGATCGGCCGCGACCGCCGAGGCGTCTTCCACGTCTCCGTCAACTGCCAGGACCGCTACACCGGCACCTGGCGCAGCGACCGCCGCCTGATCTGCGTCTCCGACCTCGCGCTCTCCTCGCGCGTCGGCAAGACGACGTCCCACGTCTGGGTGACCTCCCTCGCCACCGGCCTGCCCGTCGCCGACGCCCGTGTCGAAATCCGCTCCGCCGCCAACCAGCTCGTCGGCCGCGCCACTTCAGGCCCCGACGGCATCGCGGTCGTGCCCCACGCCGTGGCCGACGCCGAGCCCTTCGTCGTCACCGCCGAAGCCCCGGACGGCGCCGACCTCGTGTTCATGCCCCTCGCCGGCGCCAGCGCCGTCGCCGAGAAGTCCAGCGGCACCGCCGACTACGTGCCGCAGGACGAATGCACGGCCTTCGTCTTCTCCGACCGCGGCATCTACCGCCATGGCGAGCCGATCCACGCGCACGCGCTGCTGCGCAACGCCGAGGCCGAGGCGCCCGCGCCCTTCCCCGTCACGTTCGAACTCGTCAAGCCCGACGGCGACGTCTATCGCTCGCTGCCGCTCATGCCCGACGCCCTGGGCGCGCTCGCGCCCGCCGTCCCCGTCGTCGTGCCCGAGGACCAGCCCTCCGGCCGCTGGCGCCTCGTCTTCCGCATGCCCGGCGACGCGGGAGCCGTCCTCGGCGCCCGCGACGTGACCGTCGAAGCCTTCGTCCCCCCGCAGATCCGAGTTTCGCTCGCCGCGCTGCCCGAAGGCCAGGCCTTCGACAAGCCGCTCGGCTTCCGCGTCGAGGCGGAGCACCTCTTCGGCAAACCCGCCGGCGGACTCAAGGCCGAAGCGTCGGTGGCCTATTCCGATGCGCCCTTCAAGCCCGCCGGCTGGGAAGGCTATGCGTTCGGCGATGCGCGACGCACGGTGAAGGACAACTTCACGGTCATCGGCCGCGGCCGCCTCGACGACGCGGGCAGCGGCGGCTTCACGCTCGAACCCATGAACGGACTGCTCCCCTCGGGCATGCTCAAGGCCACAATCGAAGGCACGGTCTTCGAGCCCGGCGGCCGCCCCGTCTCGACACGCGCCACCGTCAACCTCCATCGCCACCCCTTCTACGTCGGCCTGCGCACACCCGCCTCCGCGGAACTGATCGCCGGCCAGACCAACGCCGTCGCCATCGCCCTCGTCGCGCCCGACGGCCAGCGCCTGCCCGGCGCCCGCGCCCTCGACGTCGAGATCCTCGCCGTCTCCCACATCTACGGCCTCGTCCGCGAACCGAACCGCGGCTACGTGTGGAAGGACGAAACCGTCATGGCGCCCGTGACGCGCCGCAAGGTGGAGCTGCCCGACGGCGAGGACGGCGTCTTCGACTTCGTTCTTGGAAATGGCGGCGACTACGTCCTCGTCGCCCTCGATCCGGCCGGCACCGCCTCGTCCTCCTTCGCGTTCACCGTCACGGAAGACGGCCGCGCAGGCATGCGCTCGAGCCTCGCCAGCCCCACCAAGCTCGACATGGCGTTCGACCGCGATTCCTACCAGGCGGGCGACACGGCGCGCCTGCGCATCACCGCCCCGTTCGCCGGCACCGCCCTGCTCTCCCTCCAGCGCGAGGAGATCCTCGAATCGCGCGTGCTCATGATGACCAACGCCACGACCGTCGTCGAGATCCCCGTCACCGCCGCGATGCACCCCAGCATCCGCGCGACCGCCAGCGTGATCCATCCCGCCGACGCCGAGTCCTCCTGGACGGCCCGGCGCGCCGCCGGAGTCGCCGTCCTCAAGGTCGCGCGCCCCGAGGACAAGCTCGAAGTCGTCTGCACGCCGTCCGTCGAAATCGTCGAGGGCGGCTCGCGCATCGCGGCCGCCATCGCCATCCGCGGCGTGGAAGCGGGCGCACCCTGCCACGCCGCAGTCTTCGCCACGGACGAGGCGATCCACATCCTCACGCAGGAGGCGCGGCCCGACCCCTACGCCTTCTTCTCCGCCGTCCGCGCCGCCGCCACGAGCCTCTACGACCTCTTCGGGATGCTCATGCCCATCACGGAAGACGCGCTCAAGGCGGACGACGCCAAGATCGGCGGCGACGACGGCTCGGGCGATGGCGGGCTCATGGGCCGCGTCAGCCCCGTCGCCTCGCGGCGCTTCAAGCCTCTGAGCCTCGCGGCCGCCTTCACGGGCGTCGTGGGCGAGGACGGCGTCTGCACGTTCGACCTGCCCGAATTCGCCGGAGACGTGCGCGTCACCGCCGTCGCCTGGACGGCCACCGCCAGCGGCTCCGCCTCGGCCAACGTCAAGGTCGCGCCCAAGCTTGTCATGAAGCCCGACGCCCCGCGCTTCCTCGCCTGCGGCGACACGGCCGCCTTCACGCTGACGCTCCACAACCAGAGCGGCGCCGATGCCGAGTTCGCGTACGCCACCTCGTTCTCCGGACCGCTCGTCGGCGACCCCGCCACGGCGACCGTCGCCTTGAAGGACGGCGAAAGCGCGACGATCGAAGTTCCCGTCACCGCCGCCGACGAGATCGGGACCGGCGCCGCCGTCTTCCGCTGCGAAGGCGCCGGCGAACGCCATGTCGAGACGCTCGAAATCCCGGTCCGCCCCGCGATGCCGCTGGCCACGGACGTGGAATGCATCGCGCTCAAGCAGGGCGAGTCCGTCACGCTCGCGCCTCCGGCCGACGCGCTGCCGGAAACGGTGGCGCAGTCCCTGCGTTTCCACAACTCCTTCTATGCGCAGTTCATCCCCGCGATCGAATTTCTCCTCGACTACCCCTTCGGCTGCCTCGAGCAGACCACCTCCTCCGCCTTCCCGCTCATCCACGCGGGGGGCACCCTCGCGCGCTTCGCCGTCAGCGATTCCTGCTCCGCGGAGGAAGTCGAGGCCAAGGTCAACGCCGCCATCATGCGCGTCTGCTCGCTGAAAGACTACCGCGGCTTTTCGCTCTGGCACGATGTGGGCGACTACGAC
Organism: Lentisphaerota bacterium; assembly: GCA_012514445.1. GTDB lineage: Bacteria > Verrucomicrobiota > Kiritimatiellia > RFP12 > UBA3636 > JAAZAI01. The sequence goes on along the minus strand of JAAZAI010000038.1, from coordinate 3,756 downwards.
AACGCCGTCTCCGTGTACGCCTGCCACTTCCTGGCCGAGGCGGACAAGGCCGGCCACGCCGTTCCGCGGCCCGTGCTCGACGCCAACGCCACGTTCCTGCTGCGGCTTGCGAACGACGCCATGAACGAAAAGCGCTACGACCTCTGCGCCTACGCCTGCCACGTGCTCGCCCTTTCCGGAAAGCCGGAGCGCCCCGTCATGCTCACGCTCCACGACCTGCGCGACGAACTCGCCGCCACCGGCCGTGCCCACCTCGCCCGCGCCTTCGCCGTCGCCGGCGATCCCGTCCGCGCGCTCGAAGTGCTCGAACCCGTCGAAGAGCCCGGCTCCATCGAGGCCTGCGCCTTCGGCATCCTCGCCTGGCTGGAGATCGACCACCCGTTGCGCGACGAGCGCGTGGCGCGCTTCTTCATGCGCCTCGAATCCTTCAAGCAGACCCGCGGCCACTGGGCGACCACGCGCGACAACGCCTGGTCCCTGCTCGCCGCCGGCGCCATAGCCCGGCGTTTCGCCGACGCGGAGGCCGTCCTCGACCTCGCCGTCAAGAACACCGACGGCACCCTGCTGCACAGCGTCACCAACGCCAACCGCGTCGTCAAGGCCGGGCCCGGTCCGCTCGTCGTCGAGAACCGCGGCCGCGGCAGCGCCTACGTGCTGCGCACGGTCTCCGCCATCCCCTCGAAGCTCGCCTTCGAGCCGAAGGCGAACGGCATCGCCGTCTCGCGCCTCTACAAGAACGCCGACGGGATCGTCGTCGATCCCTCCACGTTGACGCGCGGCGGCCTCGTCGTCGTGGCGCTCGAGTTCCAGCTCGACTCCCACGTCGCGCCCCTCGCGGACGCCATCGTCGAGGAGCTGCTCCCGGCCTGCCTGGAACCGGACGTCGGCTCCGCCGCCGGCAGCGGCACGTTCCCGTGGATGTCAAACGACGAAGACCGGATGATCCTGCGACGTGAAGTCCGCGACGACCGTCTGCTCTTCTTCCTCCGGCCAATCCCCGCCGGGACGCACCGCATCCACTACACGGCCCGCGTCGTGTCGAAGGGCGAGTTCAACATCCCGCCCGCCGCCATCGAAGGCATGTACCGCCCCGACATCGCCGCCCTCACCGTCCCCGGCACGATGCTGATCCGGGACGAGTAGCTTATCAATGGATCGCGGCGGCAAGCGAGGTGACTTCCTCGGGCGTAAGCGCGGCGGTCAGCGAAAAGCGGATGCGGGATGTCCCTTCGGGCACCGTGGGAGGACGCACGGGGAGCACGTAATAGCCGGCGGCACGAAGCTGCTGCGCGCGGGCGGCGGCGTCCATGCTCGACCCGATGATCCACGGGACGATCTGCGAGACCGAAGGGCAGTCGCAGCCGCGGGCCCTGACGGCCGCGGCGATCGCGGCGCCATACCCTCTCAACCGCTCCCGACGATCCGCAAACGAGGCCAGCCGCTCCAAGATGAAGTTCGTCCAGTTCAAGTTCACGGGCGGCAGCGCCGTCGTGAAGATCAGCGTGCGCATCGTGTTCACCAGCCAGTCGCGCGCAAGCCCGCTCATCACCGCGAACGCGCCCGTGGACGCCAGCGCCTTGCCGAAGGTGCCCACCAGAAAATCGACGTCGGCCAGCGTCCCCGCCTCCTCCGCGAGTCCGAGCCCCGTCGGTCCGCGCACACCCACGGCATGCGCCTCGTCCACGTAGAGCAGCACGTTCGGGAATTCGCGCTTGAGCGACACCAGCGCCCGGAGGTCCGCCGCGTCGCCGTCCATGCTGAAGAGGCTTTCGGTCACGACGATCCGAGCGCCCTTGGGATTGCGTTCGGACGATTCCGCCAGCAGGCGCCGCAGATCCGCGACGTCGTTGTGCCGAAAACGCGCATGCCTCGCCTGCGCCAGGCGGATGCCGTCCACCAGGCTCGCATGCACGAGCTTGTCGGCGAAGATCTCCGCGTCGCGGTCCGCGATCGCCGGCAGGATGCCGGTGTTCGCATGGTAGCCGCTGCCGAACACCAGCGCCGCCTCCGCTCCGTACAGCCGGCGCAGCGTCTCCTCGAGCTGGATGCACGCCGCCGAGTTGCCCGTGAGCAGGCGCGACGACGAGGCCGTCGGCAGAAAGGTCGCCGGACTCAGCGTCGCGAAGAACGCTTCGCGCAACGACAGGTCGGCGGCCAGCCCCAGATAGTCGTTGGAGGAGAGGTTCAGCAGCTCGCGTCCCTCGAATACGACATGGCGGGGTCGCGACTCCGCCACGGGAAGCGCGCGCAGATTGCCGCTCGCCTTGAGACGCGCCAGCTCGGAGGCCATGCGAGCGTAGACGGGATTCTCCATCAGCCCGCCTCCCCGGCGATCTTGACCATCGCGGCCGTGATGGCGGCTATGTCGGCGGCCGAGCTGATGTACGGCGGCATGGCGTAGACGAGACGTCCGAACGGACGGATCCACACGCCCTCCTCCACGAAGCGCCGCTGCACGATCGCGAGGTCCACGGGCTCGCGCATCTCGATGACGCCGATCGCGCCGAGGACGCGCACGTCCGCGACCTGCGGGAGCGCGGCGGCCGGCGCGAGTCCGCGCGAGAGTCCATCGGAAATCGCCGCCACCCTCCCCTGCCAGTCCGACTCGAGAAGCAATCGCGTCGAGGCCAGCGCAATGGCGCAGGCCAGGGGATTGGCCATGAAGGTCGGCCCGTGCATGAAGCAGCCTGGCGCGTGCCCGGAGATGGTCTGCGCAACATCGGCCGTGGCGAGCGTCGCCGACAGCGTAAGATAGCCGCCGGTGAGAGCCTTGCCCACGCACACGATGTCCGGCTCGACGCCGGCATGCTCCCAGGCGAAGAGCCTGCCGGTGCGGCCGAAGCCCGTGGCGATCTCGTCGAAGATCAGCAGCACGCCGTGGCGGCGGCAGAGCGCCGCCGCGCGCCGGAGGTATCCCGGATGGTAGAAGCGCATGCCGCCCGCGCCCTGGACGATGGGTTCGAGAATCAGCGCGGCGATGTCGTCCGCCTGATTCCACAGCAGCGCCTCCAGCGGGCGGATGTCCCGGTCGTCCCAGTCGCCGCCGAAGGGCGAGCGGGGAATCGGGAGGAAATGGCGCTTCGGGAGCGCGGGGCCGAAGAGCGAGTGCATGCCGGTCTGCGGATCGCAGACGGACATCGCATTCCAGGTGTCGCCACGGTAGCCGCCGCGAATCGTGACGAAGTTCGACTTGCGCGGGCGCCCCGCCGCGTACTGGAACTGCACCGCCATCTTCATCGCCACCTCGACCGCGACGGAGCCGGAGTCGGCGTAAAAGACGTGGCGCATCGAGGGCGGCGCGATGGCGAGCAGCAATTCCCCGAGCTCGATCGCCGGCGCATGGGTGAGCCCGCCGAACATGACGTGCGCCATCGCGTCGATCTGCGCCTTGGCCGCCGCGTTCAGAACGGGATGGTTGTAGCCGTGGATGGCGCACCACCACGACGACATGCCGTCCACGAGCTTGCGACCGTCCTCCAGCTCGATCGTCGTGCCCTGCGCGCGCCGGACGGGATAGACCGGCAGAGGATCGGTCGCCGACGCGTAGGGATGCCAGAGATGGCGCTGGTCGAACGCGGTGTTCATCGCGGCGTCACAAAGTATAGCCGGCCTCTTGGAAGAGCTGCTTGTCCTCGGCGACGCGGGAGCCGATCGTCGTGAGCAGGTCGCCGACGGTGGCCGCGTTGATGCCCGCGCGGAGGGCGCGCTTGACGCCGTCCGGGGAAAGGCGGTCGCGACCGCCCGCGAACCGGAGAT
>JAAZAI010000339.1 GCA_012514445.1 Lentisphaerota bacterium | reverse complement strand
CCCGGCGATCGCGACCGCGACGGGCTAGGCGTCACGGCGGAATATCTCCACGGGCGGCTCGATCCCTTTCGCTGGGACAGCGACGGGGACATGCTCTCGGACGGCTACGAAGTGGCGACTCGGCTGCTGGCGGCGGACGCCACGGGCATCCACGGTCTTCATGGCGATGCGGACGGCGACGGCGTGTCGAACCTCATGGAGCGGCTGCACCGCACGCAGCCGCGGTTGAAAGACAGCGACGGCGACGGTGTGGACGACGCGGTGGAAGTTGCCGCCGGATCGAATCCCATTGGACCCGGGGGGGCGCCGCCTTCACCGGCTTGGCTGGCCCCGGTGCGGTTTACGCTGGGCGATCCGGGACTCGATGGCAAGACCGAAGCGTACGAGATGTTCATTGATGCGATTTCCGGGGACACGCGCGGCTTCACCTTTCAGAACACTGTCTACGGGGAGGTCGAATCCTGCATCCTGCCACTCGTCATCGGTGCGTGCTATCAGGTTCGCTTGCGCCACCTCGGCAGCGTTGCGTCGCCCAGCGGGACGGCGGACCCCGACTACGAAGCCGGTATTGAGGGCGTGGATGGCACCATCATTGCGTTGTCGGGGAGTGTGGGCATGCTAGGACGTCATCTCTCCGGCGCCTCCGTCCCGCCGGGCGTGGAGCCCATCGACACCAACACTGCTGTGACGGTTTGGGTGCAGTCACGCGTCTTGCCGGACGGCACCGTTCCGGTGATGGATCCAGCCCTCGTCGCCACGATCCAGGCCTGGTCCGCCGGGCGGCTGTCTTCGGCGGGCCCCGTGCCCGAGGCGGAGCTGGCCAATCCGGGCATCGTCGTGCTGCCCGCCTATTCGAGCGCGATGGGCGCCGTGCTGCCGGCGAAGGTCCGCGTCGGCGGGATTGGGGTGGCGGAAGGCGCGACTCGCTGGCTGCGCTTCAGCGACACGGCGCATGTTTCCTATCGGCTTCCGTCCATGTTCCAGTTTCTGTCTCCCGGCGACGCGATGGTGCAGATCCCCGGCGACGCCACGATTCCCGTGGATGTCGAGTTGCGGCCAAGCGACGCCTGGCCCGCGGGCACGACCGTCACCGTGGACTTCGTCGTCAAGAACGACGACGGCGTGATCCTGTCCGACAGCCGCGACGTGAAGCTGATCGGGCAGATCGTCACGGCGATCGGCGACTCGATGACGTATGGCTTGCGACGGCTCAACGATGGCACCTACGAGACGCCCAACTGGCACAACCCCTGGATCGCGTATCCCTCGCACGAATCGTGGACCGGGTATTCGGGCACGTGGTCCGACATCGCCTTCCAGGGCTCGCGCGGCTATCTCCGGCGCGACCTCACGTCGAAGGTGGAATGGGCGGGGCATCCCGCGAACGGGCACGGGCCGGATCACTGCGGCTATCCCGGGGCGAGGACCACCGACATCATCGCCACGCTGGCGGACGCCTCGCGGACCTATCCGCTCGCCGCCGTGGACGTCGGCGCCTGCGAGATGGTCCTGATCTATTTCATCGGCCTCAACGACGTCGTCGGGGGCCGCAGCGCCGGCACGATCTACGGTTATTGGACCCAGGGCCTCAACAACATCCTCGCCAAGCGCGCCGGCAAGGGCCGGACGATCATCGTCGCGGTGACGCTGCCGCGGATGAGTTCCACCTACTCGGGATACAGCTCGGCCAAGCAGGATCAGCTCAAGGCGTTCAATGCGAAAGTCCGCTCCCACGTGATTTCGGCGCCGCACGCCTGCTACGTCGTCGCGGACGCAGAACTGGTCCCCCACGACAGCAACGACGACGGTCTGCATTTCATGGCCACGGGCTACGAGCGAGTCGAACAGATCATCCGCCAGGCCCTTCTCACGGGATTGCAGCGACAGCCATGAAGCGCGTTTCCGCCACGGTCTTCTGCTCGGTTCTCGCGCTCTTCGCCCGGGGCGTCGAGCCGCCTCGCCTTGTGATCCAGGAGGGGAGGGCGGGTTTCGTGGACGAAGCCGGCCGTGTTCTCGCCTCGCCGCGCTATGCGCGCGTAGGCGTCTGGAGCGAAGGTCGCATCTGGGTGCAGGAGCACGCCGAAACCGGCGCTCCGGGGACGTTTCTCGACGAGCGGGCGAATCCCGTCGCACCCGCGCGTTTTCGCGACCTCTCCGCCGTTCGTCCCGAACTCCCCATGCCGGCTTTCGACCGCGGCGTGGCGGTCGTCGGCCTCGCCGAGGGCGGCTTCGGCTACGTAAACCGCGCCGGCGCGCTGCTCGGGCGCACCACCTCGGCCGGCGCCTTCCAGCGGCAGGACGATCCGCTGCTGCTCGTCGTCGAACAGGGTCTCCAGGGCTACATCGACCGCCAGGGCGCGGTGAAAATCCCGACGCGGTTCGAGGTGGCGCGGCCCTTCCGCGGCGGTCGCGCCGCCGCACGCGCAGGTGCGCGATGGGGGCTTCTCGACGAATCCGGAAGCTGGGTGGTCGAGCCCTCGTTCGACGCGATCCTCCCGGTGCAAGGCCCGACTGGGCTGTGGGCCTTTCGCCTGGAGGGGCGATGGGGGCTTTTGAACGAGGCGGGGCGGCGCTTGACGGATGCGGCCTACGAGGCAATCGGATCGAGCCGCGACGGCGTGGTCGCCGCGAAGGCGGCGGACGGCTGGGGGCTGGTGGCCGCCGACGGCGCGCTGCGCGTCGCCCCGCGGTACGAGGCTCTGGCGCCGCTCGGCGAGGCGGCGGGGTTCTGGGCCGCGCAGGGGCGCAACGGCAAGTGGGGCGTCGTGGCTGCGAACGGCCTCGAGATCGCGGCATGCGGCTTCGACATCGTCGATGCGCCGGCGCCGGAGATCTGGACAGCGGCGCGATCCGGCTCTTGGGGCGTTCTCGATCCGGAGAAGGGGACTTGGCGTCTGGCGCCGGTGTTCGAGCGGATCCTTCCGCTGGCGCCGCCGTTCGCGGGATCGGCGCTGGTGGAGCAGCGCGGCCGCTGGGGCGTGGCCGACGCCGCGACGGGACGCATGACTTTGAAAACCGAGCAGTCGGGAATCCGGCAGTGGGGTGATCATCTGGCCGTGGAGAAGGGCTCGACCTTGCAGTTGCTGGATCGCGCCGGCACGCGGACGCTGGAGTGGGCGGGACGCCTCGCAGGGCTCCCGCCGTACGAAACGTTGCGGGAAGGGCTTGGCGTACTGCGTTTCGAAGGCGGCGCGACGCTCGTCACCGATCGTGGCGAGATGCCGTGGACGGAGGCTTTCGACGATGCCGGCGACTGGAGCGGCGGGGTGCTGGCGGTCCGGCGAGACGGACGCTGGGGCTACGTCCGCAGAGATGGAGCCTGGCGGATCCAGCCGACGTTCACGGCGGCCGGCGCTTTTGCGGAAGGCGTCGCGCCCGCCAGCGATGACGACGGCCGGTGGGGCTTGATCGACGAGGCGGGCGCGTGGCGCGCCAAGCCCGCGTTCGAGGGCATGGGGGCGCCGTGGCGCGGCCGCGTGCCGGCCATGCGCGGGGGGAGATGGGGCCTTGTGGATTTCGACGGCAACGAGGTGCTCGACTGCGTTTATGATGGTCTTGAGTGGGGGAGCGGGGAAACTGGCGAAATCCGATTCCACGGGACGGAGCCGGATCTGATCCCGGGATTGGACGGCTATGCGCGGTGAATCGGGGTGCGCGTCAACCGAGTCGCCGCGCAAAGGAGTCAGAATCCAGAATCCAGAATCCAGTAGTTGAAAGTCAAGGTCTTGCGGGATTTTCTTCGGCCACGATCATGCGATTCATCCAATGGCGCCTGAAATTCGGCTTTATGGGTATGCGCAAGGCGTTGAGAATCAATTCTGACTCCTGGCTTCTGAATTCTTGGGGCGATGCAACGAAGTGAAATCGCACCCGGGGAATCGGGTCGCTTTCGATATTCCTTGCGTCGGAGATTGAAAGGGAATAGAATTCACGGGCGACGATGGGAGAAGGTGCTTCAAGGGTCGGTCTTCTCCAGCCAAGACAGTCTGCGGGATCGAACGGATGACAACCACGTCTTCGCCAGCGAGTCGCTCCGGTGAGAACCACGACGTTCACGCCGGGCGGTCGTTCGCGTGGACGCATCGAGGAACGGCAATGAACGGCACGAAATCAAGACGGTGCAGTTGGATCGCGGCGGCCTTGCTGGGCTGCGCAGCGCTCGGCCTCCAGCCGGCGAATGCGGGCGGG
>JAAZAI010000338.1 GCA_012514445.1 Lentisphaerota bacterium | reverse complement strand
TTCGTGACCGCCCGCCTCGTCGACCCCGCCGGCCGCGAGGTCAAGGACAGCACCAACGACGGCATGGCGCTTCTGACCGAAGGCCAGTAAGCCGCCTCCGCTTCGGCGATCTGCACTGAAAAGGGGAGATGGCAGCCGCCATCTCCCCTTTGCTTTTGTCGCTTGAAAAACGCGGGATGTTGGTCTACCATTGCCGCAGTTGCTTTTGTCGGGTTTCCATCTGCAAGGAGGGCGCATGTCGCTGGCGAAGATCATCTCGGGTGCGGTGTTCGGGATCGAGGCGTTCCCGGTCGAGATCGAGACGGACGTCGGCATGAGCGGCGATCCGCAGATCGTCACGGTCGGACTCCCCGACGCGGCCGTGCGCGAGAGCCAGTACCGCGTCTCCACCGCGATCGCCAACTGCGGCTATGAGCCTTTCGTGGGCCGCGTCACCGTCAACCTCGCCCCCGCCGACATCCGCAAGGAGGGGCCGTTCTTCGACCTGCCCATCGCCATGGGCATCCTCGTCGCCTCCGGCGCCATCGACATGGAAGGCGTTCCGCTGCGCCGCAAGCCCGGCCAGCCGCCGCCGCGCGAGCTCCATCCCATGGACCTCGCCACGGTCGCCATGATCGGCGAACTCTCGCTGGCGGGCGAGGTGCGCCGCGTCCGCGGCGTGCTGCCCATCGCGATCAAGATGCGCGAGATCGGCGTCCGCAAGTTCCTCGTCCCCGAGGAGAACGCCGGCGAGGCGGCCATGGTCGAGGGGCTCGAGGTCTATCCCGTCCGGACGCTCACGCAGGCCGTCCAGCTCGTGACCGGCGAGGACGAGCAGACGCGGCCGACGGCCGTGCGCATCGAGGATTTGTACGTCTCGCACGCCGCGTCGGAGCCGGACTTCGTCGAGGTCAAGGGGCAGGAGATGGCCAAACGCGCGATCGAAGTCGCCGTCGCCGGCGGGCACAACATTTTGATGGTCGGCCCGCCGGGGACCGGAAAGTCGATGCTCGCGCGCCGCATCCCGTCGATCCTGCCGCCGCTGACGCTCGACGAGGCGCTGGAGGTGACGAAGATCCACAGCATCGCCGGACTCCTCCCGCCCGAGATGCCGCTCATGACGGAGCGCCCGTTCCGATCCCCCCATCACACGGTGTCCGACGCCGGCCTGCTCGGGGGCGGAACGCACCCGAGCCCAGGAGAGGTGACGCTGGCGCATCTGGGCGTGCTCTTCCTCGACGAGCTGCCGGAATTCCACCGCAGCGTGCTGGAGGTGATGCGCCAGCCGCTCGAGGACGGCTTCGTGACGATCTCGCGCGCGGCAGGCAGCTCCGTCTTCCCGAGCCGCTTCATCCTCGTCGCCGCGATGAATCCATGTCCCTGCGGCTTCTACGGCGACGCGAACCACGGGTGCCGCTGCTCGCAGACGCAGCTCCGCAACTACAGGAGCCGGATCTCCGGGCCTCTGCTCGACCGAGTCGACATCCAGATCCAGGTGCCGGCGACGAAGTTCCAGGATTTGCAGAGCATTCCCGCCGGCGCCACGAGCGCGCGCATGCGGGCGTCCGTGGCGAAGGCCCGCGAGGTGCAGACGGCGCGCTTCGCCGGCTCGCGCAAGATCCGCATCAACGCCGCCATGGGCCGCCGCGAAATCGAGAAGTTCTGCCACCTCGACGAGCCCGCGCGCGAAGTGCTCAACTTCGCGATGGGCGAGATGCACTTCAGCCCGCGCGCCCACGACCGCATTCTCAAGGTCGCGCGCACGATCGCGGACATGGACGGCAGCGAGACCGTCCGTCCCAACGATCTCCACGAGGCGCTTCAGTATCGCTCGCTCGACCGCGCGATGTGGGGCTGACGCGAATGGCGCTAACTTAACGGGATGTAGGCCCAGAACGACCGACGTCTGGCGCCATTCGCGGTGTGTGGGTATGTGTGTGGGTACGTGGGGTTGGAACGATTTGTCCAGCGCACCCGCCTCGGGCACTCGGCCATGCACGGCGGCAATTCGCAATATGGCCGATCTTGTTTGAAGCGGCGTGCTCGGAGAGCCCGCCCTACCTCGTAGACTCCCCGTTTGGCGGTGATTTCGGGGTAAGGGCGCGATCTCCGAGCGCGCCGTTTCCCTGGTTTCCGGCCATATTGCGAATTGCTGATGCACGGCGGCAATTTCTTGCCGCTTTCGGGCAACCCGTCGTAGCCGGGTTGGTACTTCGCCGCCGCTCGGACTTCAGGATTCTGCGCGACCATCCAGAATCCCATATACCCACATACCCACACACCCACATACATGGCGCCCTGATTTTGCGTTAAGATTCGCCGATTTCGGCTTAAGTCAGCGCCATTCGGGCCTGGCCTCAAATTATCCTCGTTCAGGGAAGCGTCGGCAGGGCGAAGGTGTCGCCGGTGTCCGCGACCCACTGCGCAAGGCGTGCGTTCAGGATCTTGCGTCGGGCTCTGTAGAGGCTGTTGAACGCAAGGTTCACCTGCTCGAAGGGGTCTTCGTCGAGATTGAACATCAGCCACTGCCGGCCTTCAAGGCAGACGTATTTCCAGCCGTCTTCGGTGACAACGGCCCGCCAGGGCTCGTCGACACTGTTCCCGTGGCGGGTGGGGACGACGCTCTGGATGAAGGCGGAGTCCGGCGCCGCGCCTCGCGGGCGGGCGGCGACGCGCCAGCCGGAGTAGTCGAAGCCGGACATCCAGTCCGGCGCGTCGATTCCGCACAGCCCCAGCGTGGTCGGGGCGATGTCCACGTGGTTGATGGGTGCCGCGGTCCCGCCGCATCGGAAGCCTTCGTAGTGCATCGGGGTGCAGCCGCCGATGATGAACGGCACGCGGATGGACTCCTCGTGCGGCGTCATCTTGCGAAACTGCCCGTGCGAGCCGTGCATGTCGCCGTGGTCGGAGAAGAAGACGATGTGCGTGTCCTTGTCGATCTCTGCCTCGGCGAGCGCCTCGCGGATGCGGCCGATGTTCCAGTCGAGGTTCTCGATCTGGGCGTAGGCGCCTGCCAGTTCCCGGCGGGCCTGCTCCTGGATCCGCGGGACGTCCGGGACGTTCGGGCGCATCTTCAGCCCCTGGGGGTTGTGCCGGGCCATGAATCCCGGAGGGGCGATGTAGGGGTCGTGGGGTGGTTGTACGGAGAGTACCGCGAAGAAGGGCCTGGACTCTGTCTCAGCGCCGGATGCATGACGCCGGATTTCCTCGATCAGCAGATCTGCGAGGCAGTCGGTCTCGTAGCCGTGGAGGCGGCGGTGAAAGGCAGACGCGCCCTCGCCGCCGTGAACCCAGCAGTCCCACGGGCTGTTGTTGTTTTCGTAGCCGATCCACGTCTTGAATCCACCACGGCGGGCGGGCGGGACGATATGAAACGCGGCGCGCCCTTCGGACTCGTGGAAGCCGTCCAAGTGCCATTTGCCGAAATACGCCGTGTCGTAGCCGTGCGCGTCGAAGACGTGGGCGATGGTGGGCTGGCCGTCGGGCATCGGATATTCGTGGCCGGGCACGCAATGGTGGGGGTAGCGGCTGGTGAGCATCGAGCCGCGGAAGGGGCAGCAGAGGGGGAAGCCGCTCACCGCGCGCCGGAAGTTCACTCCCTCGGCGGCCAGCCTGTCGATGTTCGGCGTGTTCACGTTCGGGTCGCCGTTGCAGGAAAGCGCCTGTGCACGATGCTGATCGCCCAGTATCCAGATCACGTTCTTCTGTTTCATGTCCAACGAGGCTCCTGTCGAGATGTCGAGGGTCTCATGCGATTTCGGCCTTGACGAGACCGAAACGTGCCGGGTTCGCGGTGACGAAGTTGGCGGCGGTGTTGTGGAGGCGCACGACGAGTTCGTTCGCGCAGTCCGCGCAGAGATCGGCGATGCGCACGGTCGCCGATCGTGTAGTAGTAGGCGTGCGGCGTCATGAGGTTGGCGCCGAGGGCGAGCTCGAAGAGCATCTGGGTGTTGAGGAAGGCGGGCTCGACGTCCCAGCCGATGAAGGTCAAGTCCTCGACGGAGACGAGTCCGTTCTTGAACTGGTTTGCGATCGAGGAGGCGCCCTTGTAGATCAAGTGGGTGAAGAGGCGGCGGTCGTCGTGCGCCAGGATTCGCGAATCGGGTTCGTTGAGCGGCTTGCGGAGGTAGCCGTGGTCCTTGATCTCGCAGAGGTAGTCGTCGATGGACGGGATGTCCTGGGCGAGGAGGTAGGGCATGGCCGTGCCGAAGTTCTTGACGGCGTTGCGCGTGGGGCCTTCGTCGCCGCAGAGGTGGCCGACGTAGGGCAGGCCGGCCTTGCGGCACCAGTCGACCTGGGGGGCGATGAAGTTCTCGAGGAAGAGCTGACGGCAGAGGGAATAGAAGCGCAGGCGGACGTCGGCGGCGCCGGGAAGGTCCTCGACGAGCTGCGGGAGGATGGAGCGGAGCGGCTCGCCGTGGCGGCGTTCGTACTCGGCCTCGAGTATCTCGGACCAGGGGAGGCCCGTTCCGTTCCAGACCTGGAAGCTTTCGTCGTCGGTATAGACGGCTTCGACGACGTTGCCGAAGTACGGGGCGAGGTGCTCGACGTAGTGGGCGTGGGTCAGGGAGATGAAGAGATCGGCCGCTTCGCGGGAGAAGGTGTCGACGTGGCGGTCGATGAAGTTCGGCGTGAAGCGCAGGGCGGGCGTGCCCCTGGGGACGGCGGTTTCATCGAGCGGCGCGTAGGTCGTCGCGTCGTAGGCGGC
>JAAZAI010000337.1 GCA_012514445.1 Lentisphaerota bacterium | reverse complement strand
CGTGCCCATCACGCCGCCAGTGGCGGAGTCGCTCGTCCGGGCGATGAGCGCCTTCAGGGCCGCGGCGTCGACGCCCGGGGTCGGGACGATCGAGAGCATGCGGCAGATGAACACGAGCCCGAGCGTGAAGAGGATCCGCGACCTGAGCTCCTTGATCTTCCAGATGTTGCTGAATGCGGACATGATGGACATTCCCGTGGGTGGGGTGGAAAGGGGGTGGCGCCCGGGCCGCCGGAGGGGCGGCGCGGGCGCCCGGGGGATCAGGCGACGACTTCGCAGGTGCCGCCGAGCGCTTCGATCTTGGCCTTGGCCGCCTCGCTGAAGGCGTTGGCCTTGACGGCGAGGTTCTTGGCCGTCAGCTCGCCCTTGGCGAGGATCTTGACGCCGCCCTTTTCGCAGTTGCGGACGAGGCCGAGGGTGATGAGCGCCGCGGCGTCGACCGTGCTGCCGTCCTCGAAGCCGTTGAGGGCCGCGAGGTTGACGGGCGAGTACGCGATGCGGGCGGGGTTCTTGAAGCCGCGCTTGGGCAGACGGCGCAGGAGGGGCATCTGGCCGCCTTCGAAGTTGACCTTGCGCTTGTGGCCCTTGCGCGCCATCTGGCCCTTGTGGCCTTTGCCGGAGGTTCCGCCCTTGCCGGAGGAATCGCCGCGGCCGAGGCGCTTGGCGCGCTTGTGGGAGCCGGGAGTCGAGTAGAGATTGGAAAGATCCATGGCTGGTCCTTATGCGTTGGCGCGTTCGGCGCGGATCTGCTCCTCGGTGCGGAGCTTGCTGAGGGCGTCGAACGTCGCCTTGACGACGTTGAGCCGGTTCTTGGAACCCTGGCTCTTGCCGAGGATGTCCTGGTAGCCGGCCATTTCGAGCACGGCGCGCATGCCGCCGCCGGCGATGACGCCGGTGCCTTCGGAGGCGGGCATGAGCAGGACGCGCCCGCCGTCGCACTGGCCGGTGACGGTGTGCGGGATGGACTTGCCCTTCATCGTCACGGTGACGAGGTGGCGCTTCGCGGCGTCGGTGCCCTTGCGGATCGCTTCGCTGACCTCGTTGGCCTTGCCAAAGCCGAGGCCGACGCGGCCCTTGCGGTCGCCGATCACGATGACGGCGCTGAAGCTGAAGCGGCGGCCGCCCTTGACGACCTTGGCGCAGCGGTTGACGAAGACGACGTCCTCCTCGAACTCGGGCGCTTCCTGTTTTCTATCCTCGTAAGCCATTACCGGGCCTCCTCTTCTTCGCGGACCTTGAGGCCGGCGGCGAGCGCGGCGTCGACGATCTGCTTGACGCGTCCATGGAATTTGAATCCGCCGCGGTCGACGACCACGAGCGAGATGCCCTTGGCCTTGGCGGCCTCGGCGGCCTTTTCGCCGAGCGCCTTGGCGGCGGCGAGGTTGACCGTGGCGCCGGTGCCCAGGGTGCTGGCGGAGGCCAGGGTGCTGCCGGCGTCGTCATCCACGAACTGCACGTACATGTGCGAGTTGGAGATGAAGACGGCCAGGCGCGGGCGCGCGGCGGTGCCCTTCACCTTCTGGCGCAGCCGCATGTGGCGGCGCGCGCGGTAGTCTTTGCGATTTTCGAGCTTCATAGTCTAGCGTTCCTGTTAAGCGACGGTCTTGCCTTCCTTGCGGCGCACCTTCTCGTCGGTGTAGCGGATGCCCTTGCCCTTGTAGGGCTCGGCCGGATAGTAGGAGCGGATGTCCGCCGCGACGCGGCCGACGAGCTGCTTGTCGATGCTCTCGACGAGGATCCGCAGGCCCTGGTTCTGGATGGTGACCTTCGCGCCTTGGGGGATCTTGTATTCCTTGGCGTTGGCGAAGCCGAGGCTCAGGAAGATGGACGAGCCCTTGGCCTCGGCCTTGAAGCCGACGCCCTCGATGTCGAGCGTCTTCGCGTAGCCGGTGGAGACGCCGACGACCATGTTCTGGACGAGGGCGCGCGCGAGGCCGTGGAAGGCCTTGTGTTCGCGGGCGTCGCTGGCGCGGGCCACGGTGAGCACGCCGTTCTCGAGTGAGGCGGAGATGCCGTCGGGCAGGCGGTAGGCGAGTTCGCCGAGCTTGCCCTTGACGGTGACGTCCTGGCCCTGGATCGCGACGGTCACGCCCGCCTTGACCTCAATGGGGTTCTTGCCGATTCTTGACATTTGACTTGCCCTCCTACCAGACGCTGCAGACGAGTTCACCGCCCAGCTTGCGGCGGCGGGCTTCGACGCCCGACATCACCCCGCTGGAGGTGGAGATGACGGCGATGCCGAGGCCGCCGAGGACGCGGGGAATGTCCTTCCACCCGCAGAACTTGCGGAGTCCGGGCTTGGAGTCGCGCCGGATGCCGCGGATGACGGGCTTGGCGTCCTCGTTGTATTTCAAGGCGATGCGCAGGATCTTGCGCGCGTCGCCCTCGACCTCGAAGTCGACGACGTAACCTTCGTCCTTGAGCACCTTGGCGACATCCGCCTTCATGCGGGACGCGGGCATCTCGATGATTTCAAGGCCGGCGCCCTGTGCGTTGCGGATTCGGGTGAGCATGTCCGCGATGGGATCTGACCAACTCATAGTTCCTGTGTCTCCTTTTCTCTACCACGACGCCTTGGTTACGCCCGGGATCTGCCCGTTGACCGCGAGTTCGCGGAAGCAGATGCGGCAGACTTTGAACTTGTTCATGTAGGCGTGGCGGCGGCCGCAGCGGACGCAGCGATGATAGGCGCGAACCTTGAACTTCGGCGTGCGTTTCGCCTTGGCGATCAGCGATTTCTTAGCCATGTGAAGATGCTCCCCTTAGCGGCCCATGAAGGGCATTCCAAGCAGCGAGAGCAACTCCCGCGCCTGCTGGTTGTTCGTGGCCGTCGTGACCACGGTGATGTCCATGCCCTGCTCGGGGGCGCCGTGCCGGCTCAAGTCGATCTCCGGGAAGATCGTCTGCTCCTTGAGGCCCACCGTGTAGTTGCCCCTGCCGTCGAAGCCCCGGGTGGGGACGCCGCGGAAGTCGCGGATGCGCGGCAGCGCGATGTTGATGAAGCGGTCGAGGAAGTCGTACATCCGCTTGCCGCGAAGCGTCACCTTGGCGCCGATGACCATGCCCTCGCGGAGCTTGAAGTTCGACACGCTCTTGCGCGCCTTGCAGAGAGCCGGCTTCTGGCCCGTGATCTTCGTCAGATCGTCCACGACCGACTTCTGCGTGTCCTTGTCGACGATGCCGAAGGCCATGTTGATGACGACCTTGTCGACCTTGGGGACGAGCATCGGGTTCTTGAACCCGAACTTCTCGCTGAGGGCCGGGACGACCGCCTCCTGGTACTTTTGCTTGAGATTAGCCATTGCGCTTCGTGTCCTTATTCAAACCGGTGTCCGGTGCCCTTGGCGACTCTGACGCCCTTGCCGTCCTCGCGGACTCTCGAGATGCGCACGCCCTTCTTCGCCTGGGGATCGTACGGCATCAGGTTCGAGAGGTGGATCGACGCCGGGACGTCGAGGATCTTCCCCTCGGGGAACTGCTGCGACTTGCGGACCGTCTTCTTGACGAGGTTCACGCCTTCGACCACGGCGCGTTCGCGCTTGGGGTCGATCGCGAGCACCTTGCCGGTCTTGCCGCGGTTGCGGCCCGTGTTGACGATGACCACATCGTCCTTTTTGATTCTGCTCACGCTCATGTCAAAGCACCTCCGGAGCGAGGGAAATGATCTTGGTGTGGTTCATGTCGCGCAGCTCGCGCGCCACGGGCCCGAAAATGCGCGACCCGATGGGGGCCTTCTTCGCGTCCACGATCACGCACGCGTTGCCGTCGAACTTGATGTAGGAGCCGTCGGAACGCCGGATGGGATATGCCGTGCGAATGACGACGGCGAGGCAGACCTGCCCCTTCTTGACCATGCCGGTGGGCTGCGCCTCCTTGACGGAGACGCGGATGAGATCCCCCAGATGGGCGTACTTCTTCCTCTGGCCGAGGACGCGGAAGCAGGCGACGCGCCGGGCGCCGCTGTTGTCCGCCACCGCCAGTTCGGTGCCTTCCTGGATCATTTAACCTCTCCCTCTGCCGCGACGGTCGCGGCCTTCTCGACGCAAACCAGGCGCCAGCGCTTCATGCGGCTGAGCGGACGGCACTCCTGGATCTCGACGACGTCGCCCACGGCGGCCTCGTTCTTCTCGTCGTGCGCATGCATCTTCTTCGCGTCGACCATCTGCTTGCCGTAGATCGGATGATGGTACCGGCGCTCGACAAGGACCACGATGGTCTTGTCGCCGCTCTTGCTGACGACCTTGCCCTTGCGGGTCTTGCGGATGCCGCGCGGGGCGGCGTTGCTAGCTTGCTCAGTCATTTTTCTTCGTCTCCCGTTCGCGGACCACCGTGTGCATCCGGGCCACGTCCCTGCGCAGCAGGCGGACCTTCGTGCCGTCGGCCGCCGCCTTGCGGACCTTCATCTCCAGCATCTTCCTCTCGTTCTCCTTGATCTGGGAGACGAGCTCCTCCGTCGAATTCTCGCGGATCTGCTTGATTTTCATGGTGTCGGTCTCCTTAGGCCTTGGCGTTTCTGCTGACCATGACGGTCCGGATGCCGACCTTGGCCGCCGCCAGGCGCATCGCCTCGCGCGCCAGGGTGTCGGAGACGCCCGCCAGCTCGAAGAGGATCGTGCCGGGGCGGACGACGGCCACCCAGAACTCCGGGTTGCCCTTGCCCTTGCCCATGCGCACTTCGATCGGCTTCTTGGAGACCGGCTTGTCGGGGAAGATGCGGATCCAGAGCTTGCCGTGGCGCTTGAGATGGCGGTTGATGCAGACGCGGCACGCCTCGATCTGGATGTTCGTGATCCAGGCGCGGTCCATGGCCTTGAGGCCAAAGTCGCCCTGCGAAAGTTCGGTGTTCGTCGTCGCAAGGCCGGAGCGGCTTCCGCGCTGCTGCTTGCGATACTTGACGCGTTTAGGCATTAGGGGCATGAGCTCTTCTCCCTCTGTTGGACTTCATCGGCTGATAGTCGTCCTTCTTGCAAATCCAGACCTTGACGCCGATCAGGCCGGCCGTGGTGTTCGCCTCGGCGAACCCGTAGCCAATGTTGGCGCGCAGGGTGTGGAGCGGCACCTTGCCCTCCTTCATCCACTCGGAGCGCGCGATCTCGGCGCCGTTGATGCGGCCCGCCGCGAAGATCTTGATGCCGTCCACGCCCAGGTCCATCGCGACCTTCTGCGCACGCTTCATCGCGCGCTTGAGCGCGATGCGGCGGACGATCTGCTGGGCGATGCCCTCGGCCACGAGCTGCGCGTTCGCATCCGGATCGCGCACCTCGGTCACCTCCACGTAGATCTCCTTGCCCGTCTTCTTGGAGAGCTCCTCGCGGACCTTCGCGATGTCCTCGCCCTTGTGGCCCATGATGACGCCGGGGCGGGCGGAGTGGATGTTGATGCGCACGCGGTTCGCGTAGCGCTCGATGCGCACCTCCGCCACGGCGGAGTTCGCGAACTTCTGCTGGATGTACTTGCGGATCTTGCAGTCCTCGTCGAGCAGGTCGCCGAAGGCGCGCTTGTCCGCAAACCAGCGCGAGCGCCAGTTCTTGTCGACTGCAATGCGGAATCCGATAGGATTGACTTTCTGTCCCACGGGCTACTCCTTATTCTCTTCCGTCGCTGAGAACCACGGTGATGTGGCTCGACTGTTTTTCAATCGGACTGGCCGAGCCGCGCGCGCGGGGCCAGAAGCGACGCTGGCTCGCGCCCTCGTCGAAGACCGCCTTGGAGACGACGAGCGTGTCGACGTCCAGGCCGTCGTTGTGGCTCGCGTTCGCGGCCGCCGACTTGATGGTCCTGCCGAGCAGGAATGCCGCCTTGCGCGGGCTGAACTCCGTGATCTTGAGCGCGTCGCCGACGCGCTTGCCGACGACGGCCCGAGCCAGATCGCGGCCCTTCGAGGCCGAGATGCGGACGTTTTTGCTGATGGCTTTGACTTCCATGGATTTTCCTTCCGGTCGCTTACTTGACCACCTTGTCGGTCGTCGAGCCATGCTTCCTGAACGTGCGGGTCGGGGCGAACTCGCCGAGGCGATGCCCCACCATGTTCTCCGTGATGAAGATCGGCAGATGCTGCTTGCCGTTGTGGATCGCGAACGTGTGCCCCACGAACTCGGGGACGATCATCGAGCGGCGCGACCAGGTCTTGATCGGCAGCTTGCGCCCGGAGTTGTTCATGGCCTCCACCTTCTTGTAAAGGCAGTCTTCGACGTACGGCCCCTTTTTGATTGAGCGTGACATGTGGCGTTACTTTCTGCGCTTGACGATGAAACGGGATGAGGACTTGCGCGGCTTGCGCGTCTTGCCGCCCTTCGCGAGCTGGCCCCAGGGCGAAACGGCCGGGCCGCCGCCGGAGGTGCGGCCTTCGCCGCCGCCCATCGGATGGTCGACCGGGTTCATCGCGACGCCGCGCACCGTCGGGCGGAAGCCCAGCCAGCGCTTGCGACCCGCCTTGCCCAGGTCGATGCTGCCGGCGTCGGCGTTGCCGACCTGGCCGATCGTCGCCATGCACTCGGCGTGGAAGCGGCGCTCCTCGCCCGAGGGCATCCGCAACGTGACCATCGACGCGTCGCGGGACATCACCTGCGCGCCGCCGCCGGCCGTGCGCACGAGCTTGGCGCCGCGCCCCGGAACGAGCTCGAGGTTATGCACCATCAGGCCCAGCGGAATGCCGCCCAGGGGCATGCAGTTG
The DNA here is from genome assembly GCA_012514445.1 of Lentisphaerota bacterium. Classification (GTDB taxonomy): domain Bacteria; phylum Verrucomicrobiota; class Kiritimatiellia; order RFP12; family UBA3636; genus JAAZAI01. Next base: position 1,884 of record JAAZAI010000337.1, on the reverse strand, counting down.
CCCACCTGCGGCTCGGCATCGGGCCCGGACACCACCTTCATGCCCGGCTTCAGGCCTTCTGGGGCGATGATGTAGCGCTTCTCCCCGTCCGCATACGCCAGCAGCGCGATGTTCGCGGTGCGGTTGGGATCGTATTCGATCGCCTGGACGACGGCCGGGATCCCGACCTTGTCGCGGATGAAGTCGATCATGCGATAGCGGCGCTTGTGGCCGCCGCCGCGATGACGCACCGCGATGCGCCCCGCGCTGTCGCGACCGGCCTTGCGCTTCGTGGCCTTCGTGAGGCCGCGCTCGGGCTTGTCCTTCGTGATCTCCTCGAACGTCGAAACCTTCGCGGTGCGGCGGCTCGGCGTGTAGGGCTTGTAAGATTTGATTCCCATGGATGGTCTCCGTAGCTTGACGTCCCGCCGCTTAGAGCAGGTCGATCTTGTCGCCCGCCTTCAGGGTCACGATGGCGCGCTTCCAGTCCTGCGCCTTCGCGGTGCGGCGGTTGCGCAGCACCTTCGTCCGGCCCTCGTAGTTCTGGGTGTTCACCGCCAGCACCGTGACGTTGAAGAGGTCTTCGACCGCCTTGCGGATCTCGATCTTGTTGGCGGCCGGCGCCACGCGGACCATGTAGCGGTTCTGCCGCTCCTGCAGCGTGGTGCCCTTCTCGGTCGTCATGACGGCCTTGATGATGTCGTTGACGTGCTTCATGCCACAGTCTCCTCGGTGTTCTCCCCGGAGAACCGGGGCTTCAACTCCTCCCATGCGGCGCGGGTCATCACGATGGACGGATAGCGCAGCACCTGGTAGACGCTGCAGTTGCGCGCCGTCGTCACCTCGACGCCCTGGAGGTTGCGGGCGCTCAGCAGCAGGTTGTCGTCCCACGCGGGCACCACGATCAGCGCCGAGGGGGCGCCGAGCGCCTCGAGGACGCCGCGCAGCTCCTTCGTCTTCGGGGTCGCGAAGCTCAGATCGTCGACCAGCTTCACCGCTCCGGCGGCGATGCGCTCGCTCAGCGCACGGCGGAACGCCAGGCGCACGACCTTCTTGTTGACCTTGATGGAGAAGTCGCGGGGATGGGGACCGAACGCCACGCCGCCGCCACGCCACACCGGCGACTGCCGGTAGCCCGCGCGGGCGCGGCCCGTGCCCTTCTGCTTCCACGGCTTCTTGTTCGAACCGGCGACCTCGCCCTTGCGCAGGGTGGACGCCGTGCCGGCGCGAAGCGACGCGTTGCGCGCCACGATGGCGTCGCGGACGGACTGCTCGCCCCGGTCCAGAATCAGCATGTCGTCGGCGACTTCGACTTCGCCGGAATCGCGGCCGTCGCGGCCGTACATCTTGATCGTTGCCATTATGCCTTCACCGCCTTCTTGATCGCCTTGCGGACGATGACCATGCCCCCGTTCGGCCCCGGGACGGCGCCCCGGACCAGAATGAGGTTCTGCTCGGGACGCACCTGCACCACCGCGAGATTCTGCGTGGTGACGCGACGCGCACCCATGTGGCCGGGCATCGGGTGGCCCTTCTCGACCAGACCCGGATCCTGGCGCATGCCGATGGAGCCCGGGCGGCGCTTGACGTGGCCGCCATGCGTCATCGGACCGCAACGGAAGCCGTGGCGCTTCATGACGCCCTGGAACCCGCGGCCCTTGCCGGTGCCGATCACGTCCACGTGCCCGACGTCCGAGAACATCGAGACGTTGAACACGTCGCCCGCCTTGACCGCCTCGCCGGCGTCCGCCTTGAACTCGCGCAGCACGCGAACCGGCGTCTCAAGGCCGGCCTTCGCGCAATGCGCGACCTCCGCCTTCGACAACCGCGACGCCTTCTGCGGCGCCCAGCCGAGCTGAACGGCCTCGTAGCCGTCGACGCCCGCTGTCTTCACCTGAACCACGG
>JAAZAI010000336.1 GCA_012514445.1 Lentisphaerota bacterium | reverse complement strand
TCGACGACATCCGCCGGACGGTCGTACCAAGGCGCGTCACCGGAAGGGTACAGATCGCGCATCACCTCCCAGGCCGCCGGCGCCGCGGCGGCGATGCCCACGATGCTCTCGTCGCCGAAGTTGCCGCGCTTGTGTCCGCACCAGACCGCGACGACATGCTCGGGATTCCAGACGACGGTCCACGCGTCCCGGTTCGCGGCCGAGGTGCCGGTCTTCCACGCCGCGCGGGGCAGCTTGGCGGCGGCGATGTGGCCGACCGCGCCCTGCGCGCGCGCGTCGCCCGAGAGGATGTCCGAGACGAGCCAGCAGGCTGCCTCCGAGAAGAGACGGGGGCCGACGGCGGGTTCCGCGGACTCCAGCGCGCGGGGCGGGGTGTGGACTCCGCCACGCGCGATCGTGGCATAGGCGTTGGCCAGATCGAGCAGGCGCACGTCCGCGTTGCCGACGGCGATGCCCGCGCCATGCGTCTGCGCGGAGGGCGAGACGGTGTCGAGGCCGAGGGCGTGGAGCGTGCCGTTGAAACGGACGAGCCCGACTTCGGAGACGAGCGTGATGAAGGGGATGTTGAGCGAAAGCACGAGCGCCTCGGCGGCGGAAACGCGGCCTCGGAAGCCGCCGTCGAAGTTCACGGGCGAGAAGCCGCCGGAGAAGTGGCGCGGCACGTCCAGCAGCGTCTCGGCGGGTGCGACGATCCCCCTGTCGAGGGCGGATGCGAAGATGAAGGGCTTGAGCGTGGAACCGGCGGGACGCGGCGCGAGCGCGGCGTTGACCTGGCCTTCGCCGTCGGCGAAGTAGTCGCCGGAGCAGGCGAGGGCGCGCACGGCGCCGGTGCGCACGTCGAGGACGACGCCCGCCGCGGAGCAGCCGAGATCGGCGGCGCGTTCGTCGACGCGGCGTGCGAGCGCGCGCTGGATTCCGGGGTCGAGGGTCGTCGTGTAGTCGCCGCCCGCGCGCGGCAGCGACGATTGCGCCCAGTCCGCGAAATACGGCTCTTCGAAGGGGCGCGGGGCGCGGCGCACGACGAGCGCGGCCGATTCGGCGCCCTGCTTCTGCGCATCGGTGATCAGGCCCAGCGCGAGCATGCGCCCGAGGACGTATTCCCGGCGGCGCAACGCGGCGGCCATGTTGCGGTCGTGGCGGAAGCGCGAGGGCGATTGCACCATGCCGACGAGCAGCGCGGCCTCGCCGAGGCTCAGCGACTTCGCGGGCTTGCCGAACCAGCCCATCGCGCCGGCCTCGATCCCGACGAGGTTCGAGGCCATCGGCGCGCGGTTGAGATACTGCTCGATGATCGCGAGCTTCGTCATCGCCATCTCAAGCCGCATCGCCTGGAAGGCCTCGACGTACTTCCAGCGCAGCTTGCGCGGGTGCGGCGTGATGAGGCGCACGGCCTGCGAGGTGATCGTGGAGGCTCCGGAGATGCGGCGCCCCGTCGTGACGTTCTGCCGGACGGCGCGCAGCAGGGAGAGGACGTCGACGCCGTGGTGCCGCCAGAAGCGCTTGTCTTCCGACGCCACGAGCGCCTGGACCACCCAGTCCTCGGGATCGGCGCGGTACCAGGGGCGGCAGTCCTGGTCGTCCGGGCCGAGGCCGACGCGCAGCAACGCGCCGGTGCGGTCGCGCAGGGCGACGCCGGCGGGATAGCGCGTGGATTCCTCGAGCGGCGGGTCGAACCACCAGAGCGAGACGGCGAAGACGCCGGCACCGGCCGCGGCGCCGAACTTCGCCATGCGCCCTAGCCGCCTTCGCCACCGCCGCCACCCGTCGCTCGCCATGCAATCTCCCTTCCAGTCGTTCAACGGATAGACTATATCAAAGCTGGACCAGGGTCAACTCCCTGGGGTGTAATCGGTCAACAGTCGCCGGGGTTAAGCCGAATGTCCCGCGAACGTAGAGAACACGCTCGGCGACCGCCCGATTACAGCGAGGAGTGAGTGGAGCATCGTGAGGAGTTGTGGCTGGGGGCACCCCAGACCCCGTCTCCTTCCCAGTGAGTAGTTTGTAGAGCGTGGTGCGTAGTTGTGGCTGGGGACACCCCAGACCCCGTTGTTCCTACCGGGGCCTGGGGCAGAGCCCCAGCGGAAGCTCCTCACTACTCCCTACGCTCTACGCACTCAGATCCACCCGGGGCCTGGGGCAGAGCCCCAGCGGAAACTACTCATTACACTCTGCGCTCTACGCACTATCGGTCAAGGCGACGGGACTGTTTCACATCCGATTTTGAGCGTTTTGATGTCATGCCCCGGCGACTGACCGATTACTCCGACGTTCCGTTTTCGCTGGGATTGCCGCACTGTTTTTGGTACCATCCGCCGTCATTTCAGGGCGGCATGCAACAGACGTTTCTACAACGCGGCATCGGCGGGAGATTGCGGGTCTTCTTCGCCGGATGGGGAATGGACGAAAATCCGTTCGCCGACTTCCGTTCGTCCGATTCGGACATCCTCCTCTGCCACGACTACAAGAGCCTCGACTTCCCGTCCTCGCTCCTCGAGCCGTACGACGAGGTGCGCGTCGTGGCGTGGTCGCTCGGCGTCTGGGCGGCGGCGGCGCTGATGGCCGAGGTCCCGCGGCTGGCGGAGGACGCGGTCGCCTTCAACGGTACGCCGTTTCCCGTGGACGAGGCGCGGGGCATCCCCCCGGCGATCTTCCAGGGGACGCTCCAAGGGCTTTCGACGGCCGCCTTGGCGCGGTTCGACCGCCGGATGTGCGGCGATGCATCCTCGCTGGCGCAGTACAATCTCGTGCATCCCCGCCGGAGCGTCGACAGCCTTGCGGAGGAGCTGGCCTGGATCGGCCGCGAGTCGGCGGTTCGCGCGGTGGCGCCGAGGTTCCGGCGCGCGGTCGTCGGGTGTCGGGACGCAATTTTCCTCCGCATGAACCAGCGCAATGCCTGGGAGGATCTCTGCCCGGTCGACGAGGTCGAGACGGCGCACTACGATCTTGAGACGCTGCGGGAGCTCGTTTGCGGGGAGGCGCGTCATGGATAAGGCGCTCATCGCACGAAGTTTCGCCAAGGCGCTCAAGACCTACGACGGCAGCGCCGTGGTCCAGCGCCGGGTCGTCCGCGAGATGGTGCGGCTGATGCGGGCGCACGATTTTCCCGAAGCATCCGCGATCTACGAAGTCGGCGCCGGCACGGGCCTGCTGACCGCGGCGCTGCTGGCCGAGTTCAAACCGTCGCGAATCGTGGCCAACGACCTCTGCCTGGAAGCCGGCGAACCGCTTGGCGCGTTGTCGCGGCGCGTTGAATTCGTCCACGGCGACGCCGAGACGCTTCCCGTGCCTCCGGGATGCACGGCGATCGTGTCGTGTTCGGCCGTGCAGTGGTTCGCGGACGTCGGGGCCTGCTTCAGAAATTTCGCCAATGGCCTGCCCGCTGGCGGCATGCTCGCGTTCTCGACGTTCGGCCCGACGAACTTGTGCCAAATCCGCGAGATCACGGGCATGGGGCTCGACTACAAGTCCCTTCCCGAGCATGTCGCCCTGCTGGAGCGGGCCGGCTTCGCGGTCGTCGAGGCCGTCGATAATCTGGAGACGGTCGTTCTGGGCGGTGTCGGCGAACTCCTCCGGCACATCCGCGAAACGGGCGTCGGGGGTGTCGAGCGGGAGCCTGCGGGCCTGGCGCAGGCGGTTCGCTTCCGCCGCGAATACGAGGCGCGGTTTTCCGTGCCGGGCGGCATCTCCCTGACGTACCATCCGCTGTATTTCATGGCGAGGAGGCGCGAGGCATGAGCGGGAAAGTCTATTTCGTCAGCGGCATCGACACCGATGCGGGCAAGAGCTATGCGACGGGCCATCTGGCGCGCGAGTGGAATCGTGGCGGAGTCCGGACCCTGACGCAGAAGCTCGTGCAGACCGGCAACGCGGACGTGTCGGAGGACATCCTGCTGCATCGGCGGATCATGGGCGTCGCGCTGCAGCCCGAGGACGAAGCGCGCCTCACGATGCCGGAAATCTATCCGCACCCCGCCTCGCCCCATCTCGCGGCAAGGCTTGCCGGGCGCCCTGTCGATCTCGTCAGGATCACGGAGGCCACGCGTGCCCTCGCCGCGCGCTGCGATGCCGTGCTGCTCGAAGGCGCGGGCGGGCTCATGGTGCCGTTGACGGACACGCTCCTGACGATCGACTACGTGAAGTCCTGCGGGTACCCCGTGATCCTCGTGACCTCGGGCAAGTTGGGCGCCATCAACCACACGCTGCTCTCGCTGGAGGCGTTGAAGACTCGCGGCATGCGGCTCCATGCGCTCGTGTTCAACGCGTTCCCCGAGGGCGACCCGGTCGTCCGGCAGGATGCCGAGGCCTATTTCCGGCAGGTCCTCGCCCGCGACTGGCCCGACGCGGATTTCTTGAATTTGCCGTTCCTCTCCGCGTGCTGACAATTCTCCGGTAATCGGTCAGTCGTCGAGGTGTCGGGCACACAAAGGGCATTCATAGACTCGACCGATTGCCAGTGCGTGAGTGCGTGATTGCGTGAGTGCGTGAGTTTTCTGTGTTGCGGAACGGTTCGATGAGGCTCCAGACGTCAACCCCGGCGACTGTTGGCCGATGACAATCCGCCGACTTTTCGGAGTTGCGCAGGCGAGAGGGGGTTTGATACCATCGCAGACGATGAAAGTTTGCATGGACTATCAGCCCGCCGTCGCCCAGCGCGCCGGCATCGGGCGCTACGCGAAGATGCTCGCGGCGGAGCTTTCAAAGCAGCTTTCCGCCGACGATTCGCTTCGGCTTTTCTACTGCGATTTCCGGCGGAGGGCCGCGGTCCCGCAGCTACCCCGCGTGTCGCCTGCGCCCTTTCACGCGCTCCCCGGCGCCGTCATGCAGAAGCTGTGGCACCATCTGCGCTTTCCGCCGTTCAACTGGGTCGCCGGGAGCGCCGACGTGTACCACTTCACCAACTTCACCACCCGCCCGCTCACCGCCGGCAAGTCGGTCGTCTCCATCCACGACATGAGCTTCGCGCGCTTCCCGCAGTTCGCCGAGAGGCGCAATCTGCGCCACCTCCGCTCCGGCATCCAGCGCAGCGCGAAGACCGCCGACGCCATCATCACGATCTCCGAGTTCAGCAAGCGCGAAATCGAAGACCTCCTGCCGGCCGCGCGCGGCAAGGTGCACGTCACCTACCTCGGCATCGGCTCGGAGTTCGGCATCGCCTCCGCGGACGCCGTCGCCGCCATCCGCGCGAAGATCGGCGTGGAGCGGCCGTTCATGCTCACGGTCGGCACGGTCGAGCCGCGCAAGAACCTCGAGTTCCTCGTCGACGTCTTCGAGCGCGTCGCGCCGCGGGGCGTCGACCTCGTCGTCGCCGGTGCGCCGGGATGGAAGTGCGACGCGATCCTCCGCCGTTTCGCGAACACCCGGTTCCCCGAGCAGCTCCACTACTTGCGGTTCATTCCCGACGGCATGCTGCCCGCGCTCTATTCGGCGGCATCGCTCTTCGTCATTCCCTCCCACTACGAGGGCTTCGGCTTCGGACCGCTCGAGGCCATGGCCTGCGGCACGCCCGTGCTGTCCTCGTCGGGCGGCTCGCTGCCCGAGGTGCTCGGCACCGCCGCCTGCGTGGTCGAGGGCTTCAATGCGCAGATTTGGGCCGAGCGGGCGCTCGCGATCCTCTCCGACGGGAGCATGCGCGCGCGCCTGATCGAGGACGGCATCCTGCGCGCCTCCGGCTACACCTGGCAGCGTACCGCCTCCGCCACGCTCGACGTCTATCGGAAGGTGTTCGGCTCATGAGGGCGGTCTTCGACTCGCGATGGATCTATGAGCGGCCGTCGGGCATCGGCGTCTACGCACGCGAGATGATGGCCCGCCTTCCGCGCCTCCTGCCCGAGATCGACTTCGTCTTCCTCTTCTCGGACGGGGCGCTGGAGCAGCGCCACATGGCTCCGCTGGCCGGACTCCGCAACGTCCAGCCGTTGCGCTTTGCGCGGGGTCCGCTCTCCCCCGGCAGCCAGCTCCGGCTGCCCACACTGCTGCGCGAACTGCGCCCGGCGCTCTTCCACACGCCCAACTACATGATGCCCTTTCTGGCCTTTCCCGACTTGCCGGGCCGCGTCGTGAAGTGCATCGTCAACATCCACGACGTGATTCCTCTCGTGGTCGAGGGCTATGCGCCGAGTTCGCGCACGAGCCGCTTCCGCGGCGTCTTCCGCTTCTGCCTCGCGCAGAGCGTCCGCCGGGCCGACGCCGTCATCACGGGCAGCGACGCCTCGCGACGTGACATGATCGCCGCGCTGGCCCTCGGCACCCGCGAGGCCGCGAAGATCCAGGTGGTCTACGATGGCGCGGGCGGTCGCCTTGGCGAACTCGCCCACGATCCCGTCAAGACGGACCCCGCCACGCCGCGGATGCTCCTCTACGTGGGTCGCATGGATCCCTACAAGAACGTCCATGGCCTTGTCGAGGCCTTTGCCCAGGCGCGTCGGCGCGTGGCGTTCCCGCTGCGCCTCGTCGTCTGCGGCCCCGCCGACGACCGCTACCCGGAGGCGCGCCTCGTCGCGGAGCGCCTCGGCGTGGCCGACGACGTCCGCTTCACCGGCTTCGTTCCGGACGAGGAGCTTGCCCGCCTCTACGCCTCCGCCGACCTGCTCGTCCACCCGTCGCGCTACGAGGGCTTTGGCCTCCAGCTCGTCGAGGCGATGAAGTGCGGTCTGCCGGTCTGCTGCACGGACGGCGGTTCGCAGCCCGAAATCGCCGGGGACGCCGCCGTCGTCGTCAAAGCGGCCGATTCCCTTGCGATGGCCGAGGCGATCGCCGACATCCTCGGCTGCCCTGCCAAGCAGGAGCGGATGAAAGCCGCCGGCCTCGCCCGCGCCCGCAACTTCGGGTGGGATGTCTGCGCCGAGCGCACCGCCGCCCTCTACCGCACCCTTGTCAAGCCATGAACGACTCCGCAGCGTCCAGCTACCGAAACCGGAAGACCGCGATCATCATCCCCGCCTTCAACGAAGCCGAGGCGATCGGTCCGTTGCTCGACGAGGTGCGGACCAGCATGCCCGGCGTGAAGACCATCGTCGTGAGCGACGGCTCGCTGGACGCCACCGCCGCCATCGCCGCGGCCCATGGAGCCGACGTTCTCGACCTGCCGTGCAACCTCGGCGTCGGCGGCGCGGTGCAGGCTGGGATGCTGCATGCCTGGAACGGGGGACATCGCCTCGTCGTGCGCCTCGACGGCGACGGGCAGCACCCGCCTTCTGAAATCCCCAAGCTGCTGGCGAAGATGGACGAGACGGGCGCCGACCTCGTCGTCGGCTCGCGCTTCCTCGGCAGCGGCGACTACCAAGGCGGGACTGCGATGCGCAAAATCGGCAACGTGCTGCTCTCCGTGTTCCTGAGCGCGATCTGCAGGGCGCGAGTCACCGACCCGACGTCGGGCTTCTGGTGCGTGCGCGACGACCTGCTCCGCTACTTCTCGTTCTGCTATCCCTGCGAATATCCCGAGCCCGAGGCGCTCGCGCTGCTGCGGCGCCAGGGCTATGCCATGGCCGAGGCCGACGTCGTCGTCCGTCCGCGCCGACACGGCGTCTCCACGATCGGGTCGATCGACACGCTCTATTTCGCCCTGCGCGTCGGCCTCGCGCTCGTCGCGGACCGCGTACGCCCCGTCGACCGGCGATTCGCCAACCCCCGCGGCAGAAAGGAGACCTGAACGATGCTGGCCATTTTTCCCGTTGAACTCGGTCGTGTCGCGCTCGGCGCCGCCGGCGCGGCGCTCGCCGCGGGTGTCGCGCGCCACGCGATCCTGCGACGCTCCCGTGCCTCGTTCCCCGTCGTGTTCCTGCTCGCCGCGGCCGCGGCGGCGATGCTGGTCTTGGCCGTGTCGCCGGATCTCTTCGCCGCGTTCCTTCCGGATTCGCGGATGGGGCGCATCCGCCTTGCGGTCGCCGGCCTCAGCGTCTTCATCCTCGTGGTGACCTTCGAGTCGATCCGCTGGACGCAGCTCAAGGAGCGGTATGCACTGCTCTGGGTCGTGCCCTGCCTCGCGATGCTGCTCATGACGGCGTGGCCCGCCGTGATGGACTGGCTCAAGGCGACGTTCGGCATGGAGTACGCCTCGTCCATGCTGGCCGTGGTCTTCGTCACGATGATGGCGGCCGTCTTCGTGCTGTCGAAGAACCTCTCGCGCAGCGAAAAGAACATTGCGCAGATCGCCCAGCGCTGCGCCATGCTCGAATCGCGCATCCGCGAGCTTGAGAGGGGAGGGTTGGGATGATTCGCCTGCCGCGCCTGCCAGCCGGTTCCCTGGGGCGTTCGCGTTTGCCGGTCATGGTTTCCGGACTCGTTCTCGCGGTCATCCTCATCCAGGCGGTCTCGGTCAGGCTCGGTGGAATTGGCGACCGCCTCGGCTGGAATCCCGACGAGGTGTTGATCGGGCATTGGATGAAGATGTACCAGGGGGGGGCCGGGTTTGATGCGGCGTATCCCGGGGGGTTCTTCGTGATGTCACGGCCGGCGAAGGCGATTTTCGAAAAAGGCATCCATCGTCCGCTGTGGAAGTTGGCGCAGAGGTGTGGTCTGACGGAAGTCGAGTACTCGGCCCGAGGCATGGCGTTTCGCCAGTGGGGCCTCATTTTCAACTTGCTGCTGACCCTCGCTTCCATCGGGCTCGTCTATCGACTTGGATTGACGGTCGCCGGTTCGAGGCCGGGAGCGCTGGCCGGTGCGTTCGTTTTCGCGTTCCATCCTGTTTCCGTGGAGCATTCTCATTATCTCGAGACCGATGTGGCCATGCTCTTTTGCGCCGTTCTCGCGCTTCAGATCATGACGTGGTACATGCGCACGGGGCAAGGGTTCGCGCTTGCGCTGGCCTCCCTCGTCTGCGGCTTCGCGTTCGGGGTGAAGTATACGAACGCCGCGCTTCTGCCCGTGCTGCTGTTGTTGGTTTTCGTTGCCCGTTTCAAGCGCGGTCGCGGGCGCGCAAGTCCTGACGGCCACTCCGGCGGCTGGTCTTCATCCAGCCTGTTTCCGTCCAAGGCGTTCTTCTGGGCGAGGCGGTTACCGGTGTGCGGGATTCTTGTCGCGCTTCTTCTTTTTGGAGTCGGGAACGAGTTGGCGACGCCGCGTCCCGGATCCAATCCAGGGAGGGCCTCCACCCCGTCTGTCGAGGCCCCCGCGGCTGCCTCCGCGCGGACGCCTTTGGCCGCGACGCGATTCGTCAAGGCCGCGAACCATCTGCGCGGCGAATCGCAGGATTTGATCGCCGAGGAGGGGCTGAAGGCGCGATTCATGTTTGTGATGCGAGCTTTTGCCGGGGCCTTGGCCATACCCGGTGTGCTTTGGCTCCTCCTTGTCGGCGCGGGCATGATCGCGCTTGCCGCATCGCCCAGATTCCGTCTCTTTCTGCCGTTGACCCTCGGATATCCCGCTGCCTATGTCGGCATGATCGCCGTGGTGGCACCCTGGTTCCGCGCACAGGAGATTCTGCCTCTGCTGCCATCCTTCTCGTTGTCCATCGCCGCGTTGGTCGCGATCGCGGTCGATTGCATGAAGGACTGGAGGAGCCAAGCCCCGCGCCCCCACCGCGCGTCTGGACCCAGGCGGGCCTGCGCCTGTTTTGCGCTTCTGGCGATTCCTGCGGTTTTCGTCTTCGCCTGGAAGCGCGCCGTCGACCTTGACGATGTTTTTGCGATGCCGGACACACGGGAGTCCGTCGCGGATTTTCTGTCGCAGGCCTTTCCGCTTCAGGAGCAAATCTTCCTCGACCGTCAAATGGTCGTCAACGTCGAGGGGATGACAAACGTCGTCAAGGGGACTGCCTGGCTCGACGTTCCGATCGAGGCCCGTCTTGCCGCGAATCCCGACTTGCGCTGGTTTCTGGTCAACGGGTCGCTTGCGGGTCGGGGCATGATCGATCCGGACACCGGGCATCTCAGACCGGTCTTCCAAGAACGGGAGGACGCCTTCCGTCGCCGGGCGCGTCTTGTGCGTTCGTGGGGCCTCGTCAACGCTAGGCCTTCCAAGGGGAACGGGCTGCTGATTCCAACGTTCCGGAGCCCGATATGCGAACTGTGGGTTCTGGACTCGGATCCGGACGGCGCACTCGCGGAAGACGGCGCAAAGGCGCCCCGTGACGTTCTGCTCCGCGCAGAGCCCCCCGTTTTCTACCAAGGTCAGGGCGTGACGGAGCCTAGGTCGTACCTGGAATTGGATCCCAATGCTTCGCGGCGATTCGGTCTCGGAGGTCCAGGCGCACTTTCGAACGGCGCATGGCTTGTGCTCTGCAATCCCAATCAGACGGATCTGGAGATCAAAACTCGCGGCTATGGTGGAAAGACCAGGACGATTGTGCGAGGGGGGGCGACCACGGTCGTCCATTTGCAGCCGCGCCTCCTGGACTCCGCGAGGAGGCATGTGCGCCTGGCCCACGCGGAGATTTCCCTGCGCCCGCTGTCTTCTGTCGCCGCGGGACGTCCCGTGCGCGTGTTTGCCGCGTTCAGCGAAGTCGATGCGCAACAGGTTGCAATGGCCCAAGCTACGTCTGTCGCCGATTAGGCCATCAGTCGGCCATCGTGAGAATTGCGACGATGGCCGCCGTTGTTGACCAGCAATTTGCAATATGGCCGGGAACCAGGGAAACGGCGCGCTCGGAGATCGCGCCCCCCGAAATCACCGCCAAACGGGGAGTCTACGAGGTAGGGCGGGCTCTCCGAGCACGCCGCTGCAAACAAGATCGGCCCTGTTGCGATTCGCCGGACTCGGACGCAC
>JAAZAI010000335.1 GCA_012514445.1 Lentisphaerota bacterium | reverse complement strand
TGCGATCATCAGCGGCAACACCGAGCGGGAGGCTGTCGGGGAATCCCCGCTGTGGCCTGGCCTCTCGGCCGACTTCTCGGGTGCGACGAAGAACTATGCCCAGGCTCCGGACGCCGAAACGTATTTCACGGATCTGGTGGCACGCCCTTGCATGCCGTATCCTCTGGGCTGGTTTCACTTTGCCGGCGCAGGCGTCGCAGCCGCCTCCAATCGCGAGGATTTTCTCGAAGGGGATCGCAACGTCTGGAATGTCGTCGCCGGGCTCGACGAGAACGCGTCGGACGCCGCGCCGTTTCTCTTCACGCGCAATCTGGACATCACGATGGACGACCTGCGAAACGAGAACGTGGATCTTCGCACCCGGCTCGACGCCCGGATGAAGCCGTTCGGCCGTGAGTTCGTCGTGGTGGTGAGAAAAGGGGGCGCGATGGAGGTGCTGAAGCGACGGCGCCTGACTCGCGAAGCCTTTCTTGGCGGCACCGTCTTCAACCAGACGACCAACCGCCATGCGACAGTAGTGCTCAAGGCGAAAATCCGTCCGCCAAAGAGAACGGAGTGACGCCGCAGAATACCCCTTACAGCCCATTTTTACGGGGATATAATAGGCTGTAAGGCATGTTTTAGGGGGTAAAATACGGATTAAGCCATTGGACTTCAGCATTCTAGCGACGACTACCGTCGAAAATGCTCAAGTGCCGGCCCAACACGAGGGATGCGTGGACGACATCGTCATGCTCCGCAACAATTCCAACGCTCCCGCTTGGACGACAATTATGATGCGAATCCTTTGGCCACCCGCTGAATTCTACCCATTTTCGCGCATGGCGTCGATCTCGGCCAGTTTGTCTCTGACGGCCGGACAATCCCGGACTCCGACGACTTGCAGAACGGGCTGATTGCCGCCGCCTGTCGTGGTCATGTGAAGCGCCATGACGCCAAAGCGGCGCATCAACGGGCCTTCGATCGTCGTGTAGTCGATGATCGATCGAAAGTGAATCTTGCGATCCATTCGAAAACGCCCCTTCTGGATGATCCGAAGAAAGGGGTCAGTCGGCGGGGTTTCGGCGGATTGCGCAGCGAGGCGGGGCGTAGCCGTCCACGCAAGCCGCCAATGTAATATTGAAGATCACTTCGAGTCAAAATTACAATCATGCCGGAACGGGGGCGAATGAGGAGCAACGCGGAGGCGCGGGGATCGCGGAGGGAGATGAGAGTGGGTTTTCAGTCAAGAAAAGACAATGCTCCTGCCGCCTTCTCCGCGCTCTCCGCGTCCCCGCGATGTCATCTCGACTAAAAAGTCCGTTCAAAATTACAAAACGGGCTTTTTGCGGCGGAGCACTGCCGTGTCTTCCCAAGGCGCCCGCGCCGGGGAACGCGGTCGAGTGCGGCTCGCCGGGACGGCGTCGTCCCACCTTTGTCCAGCGGATGCCCGCCATGACCTCAAGACGGGATTCTGTCTGCGCTCCCCACCCCGCCGACCGATTTCCGCACATTCCCGAACTGGCTTTGACCGGAATACGAAAAAAATGCTAAAGTATGCATCCATATGGAATGAGATTCGCGCTGGAGACAACCCCGCGGTTCGACAGGCAGTTCAAGAAGCTGTCCCCGGCGGTTCAATCGTCCATCATTTCTTACCTGCATCCAATTCGGATAGGATCATTCCGAAAGACAAACGGACTGGAGAATCACATGGACGGGATCGAGGCGCGGGCGAAGGATTTCATCGAGAACGAACGGCAGTTCCATCTGGGCTTCCTGCCCACGGAGCAGTCGAACCCGAAGACGCGCGACATGGACCGCACCTTCTCGGCCTCGACGGCGGCGGGGGTGCGGCAGTTGCTCTCCGTGGACCGCGACATCGTGCCGATGGCCCGGCGCGTGCTCGCGTCCCCACCCTTCCACGCGTTGACGGAGGCGGTTTTCAACGCGCTCGCGTCCGGCGGGCGGGTGGTGTTCTCGGGCTGCGGCTCCACCGGCCGCCTGAGCATCCTGCTCGAGGCGATGTGGCGCCGCGCCCTGATGGACCTGGCCGACGAGCGGCCCGAGCGGTATCGAACCCTCGCGCCGCTCCAGAACCAGGTGCACAGCATCATGACCGGCGGCGACTACGCGATGGTCAAGTCCGTGGAATCCTTCGAGGACTACGAGGTCTTCGGACGCCGCCAGGTCGTCGACATGGGCATCGGCGCCGGCGACGTGCTGGTGGGCATCACCGAAGGCGGCGAGACGTCGTCCGTCATCGGCACCGTCGAGGCGGCGGCGGAACGCGGGGCGGCGGTCTTCCTGCTCTTCAACAACCCGGCGGAGATCCTCGCGGCGCGCCTCGAGCGCTGCCGCCGCGTGCTCGAAAATCCGCGCGTGACCGTGCTCGACCTCCACTGCGGCCCGATGGCCGTGGCAGGGTCCACGCGCATGCAGGCCACGACGGCCGAACAGCTCGTGGCCGGCGCGGCGCTGGAGATCGCGCTGGCGCGGCTGATCGAGAACGCTGGCGAGCGCTGGGCGGCCTTGCCCGACTACGCGGGGGCGTTCGAGGCGGTGCTGGAGGCGCTGGTGGCGGATGGCGCGGTGGACGCGATGGCCGGCCACATCGAATTCGAGGAGCGGCTGTACCGGGCGGAGGGCCTGGCGACGTACTACGCCGACCGGGCGATCCTCGACATCTTCACGGACACCACGGAGCGGACGCCGACGTTCATGATCCCGCCGTTCCGGAAGGCGGACGACTCGGCGTCGCCGCCTTCGTGGGCGTTCGTGAAGCATGTGCGTCTGCCGGCATCGGCGGCCTGGGAGGCTGCGCTGCTGCGTCCGCCGCGATGCCTGACCTGGACACCTGCCGACTACTGTGCGATGGGCGCGGCGGAGGCGGTGTGCGCCAATCCTCCCGCCATCGGGCCCGCGGAGCTGGCGAAGTTCGCGATCGGCTGCGAAACGGATGCGTCGCGGCTCTCCCCGAACGGGAACGCGGCGGTGCTGGTGCTTTTGGGAAGCGAGGCCGTAGGCGGCGCCGGCGCACGTCTGCGCACGGCGTTCGATGCGGTGGCGCGGCCATATCAGGAACGGCGCGAGCTCGTGCTGGGCGGCGAGGCGGATCCCGCCGCGGCGTATCAAGTGGCCGTGCCGCCCCGGCCGTCGCCGCTCAACCTGATGGAGCGGCTGGCTGCGAAGCTGACGCTCAACACGATCTCGACGGGCACGATGGTGCGGATGGGCCGCGTGGCGGGCAACTGGATGAGCCACGTGGCGGTGTCCAACAAGAAGCTGATGGACCGGAGCATCCGGCTGGTGGCGGAGCTGTGCGGGCTGGACTATGAGACGGCGGCGCGCGAAATCTTCGCCGCAGTGGACGAACTGGAGCGCACGGCGCTCCCCGGCACGGCGCGCGTCTCGCCGGTGCAGCACGTGCTGGCGAAGCGGCGTCTCACGGTGATCAGCGGCTGAGTTTTTCCAGGTTCTCGTCTGGGCCGAAGACGACGAGAATGTCGCCATCCTGCAGCCGCTCGACGCCTTGGGTGATGATCGTCTCGCGTGGCCCCTTGCCATCGCCCGACGTCCTGCGGATCGCCAGCACGGTCACGCCGTAGACCTGGCGCACGTTCCCTTCGATCAATGTCTTGCCGACGAGCGACTTGGGAACTGAAATCTCGCCCACGCTGTAGCCTTCGGCGATCTCGAAGAGGTCGATCGGGGCGTTGGCGATGATGTGCTTGGCGAGGCGGAAGGCCCGGTCGCGATCCGGAAAGACGACGATGTCGGCGCCGATTTTCGACAGCACGCGGCCCTGGAGGTCCGAGGAGGCCTTGGCGATGACGCGGCGAACCCCCAGATCCTTGCAGTTGATGGTGGCCAGCGTGCTGCACTCGAGGGACGAGGAGATCGCCACGACCGCCATGTCGCAGTCGGCGAACCCGGCTTCCCTGAGCGTGTCGGGCAGGCTGCCGTCGCCGTGGACGGCGCGGATGGTGGTGTCCGCGAGGGACTGGACGACGTGCCAGTCGCTGTCGACGAGGATCACATCGACGCCCTTGGCCGCGAGGCTCTGCGCGAGGGTCATGCCGAAACGCCCGCCGCCGACGATGCCGATTTTCTTTTTCATGGGTGGTTATCCTACGATCACGTTTTCCTCCGGGTAGCGTCTGCCCGGTCCGGCCTGCCTGGACGAAAGAGAGAGAGCGAGCGTCACCGGGCCCAGGCGCCCGACGAACATGCAGAGGATGATGAAGCCCTTGCCCGCCGCGGAGAGCAGAGGCGTGGCGCCGAGCGAAAGCCCCGTGGTCGTGAACGCGGAGACGGCTTCGAAGACCAGAGGCAGGGCGGCAAGGCCCAAGCCCTCTTCGGTCAACGAGAGCGCGAAGACGGCAGACCCCACGACGGCCAGGCTCAGCAGCGTGATGGCGATGGCGTCCACGACCACGCGACGCGGCACCGTCCTCGCCCGAAGCTCCGTGCAGTCGCGGTTGCGGAGCATGTCCCGGATCGTCGCGCAGAGCACGACGGCGGTGGTGATCTTGATTCCGCCGCCGGTGGAGCCCGGCGCGGCGCCGACGAACATGACGCCCATGACGAGGATCGTCGTGGCCGTGCGCAGCGATGTCGTCTGCACGGCCGCGAAGCCGGTCGTCCGCGAGGTGACGGTCTGGAACAGGGCGCCGAGCGCCTTGTCCAGAACGGTGAAGCCGTCGAAGGCGCCCGACCACTCGAGCGCGAGGATCGCGACCGTGCCGACGGCGAGGACGACGCCGGTTCCCACGAGCACGAGATGGGAGTGCAAAGAGATCCGACGCGAGGCGCGCGGTTTGCGGCGCAGGACGTGTGCGAGCAGGTCCGCGTGCACGACGAAGCCAAGACCGCCGGCGATCATCAGCACGAGCAGCACGCCCAGCAGCGCGGGATCATGCGCGTAGGGGATCATGCTCTCGGCGGCGATCGTGAACCCGGCGTTGCAGAAGGCCATCACCGACATGAACGCTCCCTGCCACACGGCCTCGGCGCCGGAGAGCCCGTAGTTCTCATGCAGGGAACGCGCAAGCAGCGCCGCCCCCGCCGCCTCCCAGGCCAACGCGAAGAGCAAGGAGCTTCGGATGATGGCCGCGACGTTCCCGGCGCGCCCTTCGCCGAGGGAAGTCATGACGGCGTCTTCCTCGGAACGCGAGAGACGCCGACCCATGGCAATGAAGAAAAACGTGCCGACGGTCATGATCCCGAGTCCGCCGAGTTCGACGAGCAGCAGCATGACGCCCAGGCCGAACCGGCTCAGGGACGCGCCGATCCCGATGGAATCGAGGCCGGTGACGCAGACGGCGCTGGTGGAGAGGAACAGCGCGTCGATGCCGACGTGCCATCTTCCGTCCGCATTCGCCGCCGGGGTCGCGAGCAGCGCCGCGCCGATGGCGATCGCCGCGGCGAAAGTCAGCGCCAGCAGGCGCTGGGGGGATTGAAGCGACTTGGTTTTTCTGATGATCGCCCGCATGGCATTCTCATCCCCGCATCTGGAAGCTCACGCGGCCGCGCCCGAGGAGATGTTCGACATCGTCCAGGAAGGTCGTGTCGGGCATCACGTAGAGGTCGCGGCCGACATCGATGTACGTCTCGGTCGCGCCATCGTGCTTCACGACGATCTGCGTGGGGATCTTCCCGGGGTGGCGCTCCAGCAGCGCCCGGAGGGCGGTGAACGTCTCGGCCGTCATCTCGTCCTGCTCGAGCGCGACTCTGACCTTCTTCGACAGACGAAGCGGGACGTGTTCGACGGGCATGTAGTCGACGAGCGTCAGGGAGGCCTCGTTGGTCCAGCCCGGACCGATCTCGACGGTGAAGTGGAGGACGGTGTTCTTGGCGAAATCGGCGCGCGATCCGTCGCCGCCGTTGAGCAGCGCCTGGTAGGTGCGCGCGAAGACGGGGATTTCGAGCGTGGTGTCGGCGTCCTCGACCTTGAGGGAGACCCAGCGCCGGTTCTGGCGGTCGTTCTTGGCCGTGACGTCGGAAACGTAGGCGCAGAACATCGCGGTCTGCGAGGGGCCGCGCTTGCGGCGCCTCTCGTCGTCGCCCTTGGCGGCCGCGCCGCCGTTGTTGGCGCGGACGACGGCGAGCTGGCTTTCGAGCGCGTCGAGCATGCCCTTGATCTCGGCGAGGGAGCAGAACTGCGAGGCGACGTCCTGGTAGCGGCTGATCGGGTGGTCGGAGAGGAAGATTCCGAGAAGGTCCTTCTCGAAGCGCAGGCGTTCGAGCCGCGGCATGGGCGGCACGGCCTTGTCGTCGACTGCGTCCTCGTCGAAGCCGCCGCCGTCGTCGCCCGACATGAGATCGAAGAGGGAGCCTTGTCCGGAGGCCTTGTCCTTCATCGCCTTGTCGGCGCGCACGAGGGCGCGCGGAAGCTCCTCGAGGAGTGCGGCGCGATGGTGGCCGAGGCAGTCGAGGGCGCCGCTGAGGATGAGCGATTCGAGCGCCTTCTTGTTGACGGCGCCGCCGAGACGGCCGACGAAGTCGCCGAAGCTGCGATAGGGCCCTCCCCGCTTGCGCTCGGCGGCGACGGCCTGGGCGGCGCCGAGGCCGACGCCCTTGATGCCGGCGAGGCCGTAGCGCAGGCCGAAGGACTCGCCGTCCTCAAGACGCTCGGGAAGAAAGATGGCGGAGGACTGGTTGATGCAGGGCGGGAGGATGCGGTAGCCCATCGCGACAGCCTCGGCGATGAAGACCGGCATCTTGTCGAAGTTGCCCATTTCCGAGGTGATCTGCGCGCACATGTACTCCGGCGCGTAGTGGGCCTTGAGGTACCCCGTCTGATAGGCGAGATAGGCGTAGCAGACGGAGTGCGACTTGTTGAAGGCGTACTGCGCGAAGGACTTCCAGTCCTCCCAGATCTTGTCGACGAGCTGGCGGGCCGCGTCCTGGCTGCGGCATTGCTTCATGAACTCGGCATTGGCGAGACAGCCGTCGACGAACTTCGGCTTCATCTCGTTCATCATCTTCTCGTCCTTCTTGCCCATCGCCTTGCGGAGCGTGTCGGACTGGCCGCGCGTGAACCCGGCCAACGCGCGGGAGAGCAGCATGACCTGCTCCTGATAGACGGTGATGCCGTAGGTGGTCTTGAGGAACGGCTCCATCATCGGATGATCGTAGGAGACCCTCTCCCGGCCGTGCTTGCGCTCGATGTACTGGGGGATGTACTGCATCGGCCCGGGCCGGTAGAGCGCGTTCATCGCCACGAGATCTTCGATCCGGTTGGGCTGAAGCGCGCGCAGATGCTTCTTCATCCCGTCGGATTCGAACTGGAAGAGTCCCGTCGTGTCGCCCCGCGAGAAGACGGCGAAGGTCTCGGCGTCGTCGAGCGGAATCGACTCGATGTCCACCGTCTCGCCGCGCGCCTCCTGGATGCTCGCCAGGCACTCCTTGAGCACGGTCAGCGTCTTGAGCCCCAGGAAGTCCATCTTGAGCAGCCCGATCGGCTCCACGAAATGACCGTCGTACTGCGTGCAGAGCAGCGCGTCCTTGTCCGAGGGTTTGACGGGGATGGTCTCGGTGAGCGGATCGCGGCTGATGATGACGCCGCAGGCGTGCACGCCGACCTGGCGCACGGAGCCGTCGAGTTTCTGCACGATGCCGAGGATGCGGCGCGACATCTCGGAGCCGTGCTCGAGTTCGTTGCGCAAGTCGGGGCTGGCCTTGAACGCGTCGTCGAGCGTGGTCTTGGGGCCGTCGGGGACGAGGCCGGCGAGGCGGTTCGCCTCGGGGATGTCGACGTCGAGGGCGCGCGCGACGTCCTTGATGCAGACCTTGGGCGCCATCGTGCCGAAGGTGATGATGTGCGCGACGTGGTCGGCGCCGTACTTGTCCACGACCCAGGAGAGGACGCGATCGCGCCCGGCGTCGTCGAAGTCCACGTCGATGTCCGGCATCGAGATGCGGTCGGGATTCAGGAAGCGCTCGAAGAGCAGGTCGTAGGCGATGGGGTCGATGTTGGTGATCCCCAGGCAGTAGGCGACGACGCTCCCGGCGGCGGAACCTCGGCCGGGGCCGACGATGACGCCCATCTTGCGTGCGGCGGCGATGAAGTCCTGCACGATGAGGAAGTAGCCGGGAAAGCCCATGTTGCGGATGGTCTTCAGCTCGAAGCCCAGGCGCTCCTCGACTTCCGGCGCCACGCCGCCGGGCCAGCGGCGCTTCGCCCCGGCGCGCGCGAGGTGCTCGAGGTAGTCCGACTCGTACTTGATGCGCCTCAGCCGCTCGAGGCCGCCGGGCGCGTTGCCGCCC
Source organism: Lentisphaerota bacterium (assembly GCA_012514445.1). GTDB lineage: Bacteria > Verrucomicrobiota > Kiritimatiellia > RFP12 > UBA3636 > JAAZAI01. The sequence goes on along the minus strand of JAAZAI010000335.1, from coordinate 4,762 downwards.
AGCGTCTCGAACTGCTTGCCGAAGGTCTCCCGCAGCGCCACCTGCTCGGCGCCCGCCGCGTCCTCGGGAAATTCCGCGGGAATCGGGAAGACCGGCATGATGGGCTTCGATTCGAGCGTGTACTCCTCGATCTTCGCGGCGAGGTCGAGCGTGTTTGCGAGCGCCTCGGGATGCTCCGGGAAGAGGGCGGCCATCTCCTCCGACGACTTGAGCCACTCCTGCCGCGTGTAGCGCAGGCGCCCCGGGTCGCTGTACTTCTTGCCCGTGTTGACGCAGAGCAGGATGTCGTGCGCGTCCGCGTCCTCCTTCATGAGATAGTGGACGTCGTTCGTCGCGACGACCTTGATGCCGAGGTCTGCACCGAGGCGGAGGATCTGCTCGTTCACCCGCAACTGGCTGGCGTAGACCTCCTGGTTGATCGCCGAGGCGACCTCCGGAGCGAGGCCTTCGTCGGCCTTGTGTAGCATGATCTCCAGATAGAAGTCCTCGCCGAAGAGGTTTTGGTACCAGCGCGCGGCGGCCTCGGCCTCCTGGAGATTGCCGTCGGCAATGAAGCGGGGAATCTCCCCGGCGAGGCAGGCGGAGGTGGCGACGAGACCCTCGTGGTGCCTCTCGAGCAGCGCCTTGTCGATGCGGGGTCGGTAGTAGAAGCCCTCGGTGTAGGCGATGGAGGCGAGTTGCACGAGGTTTCGGTAGCCCGCCTTGTTCTTCGCGAGCAGCACGAGGTGGTTGCCGGAGCGCGAATTGCGCTCCGTGTGCGGCTCGGTGGCGACGTATGCCTCGCACCCGAGGATGGGCTTGACGCCCTCCTTGCGGCACACGTCGTAGAAATGCTTCAGACCGTAGAGCACGCCGTGGTCGGTGATCGCGCAGGCGGGCATGCCAAGCTGCTTGACGCGCTTGACGAGCTTGTTCACGTGGCAGGCGCCGTCGAGCAGCGAGTACGTGGTGTGGAGATGGAAATGAACGAAGTTCTGCATGGGAAGTCGACGGGGTCAGGTGGAACGGGCTTGCGGGACGGTCTCCTGCCGGGCCGGCCAGGGCTCCAGCGGGCGGGTGTTGCGGGCGACGATCGCCTGCAGCGCCTCCGCCGTGTCCTGCGCCATGCGGGGCATGGAGAAGCAGTGCTCGACGCCGCTGCGGGCGAGCCGCCGCAGCTCGGACTGGCGCGACGGCGAGGCGGCGACGAAGGCGGCGACGGCCGCGGCGAGCGATTCCGCGCCGTCGTAGAGCATGGTGGCGTCGGACAGCCCCGCGATTTCGCGGTTGGCGCCCGCGTCGGGAAGCACGGCGGGCGTTCCGCAGGCCAGCGCCTCCAGCACCTGCGAGTCGAACGCCGGCGGCGGATCGGGATGGAGGAACACGACGGCGCTGAACGAGCCGAGCAGCGCCTGCTGCGCGTCCTCCGACCGGGGCGGCGCCTCCGCGTCCCGGCGCCCCCTGGGGGCCTCGCGGCGCGGCTGGAAGGGATTCGGCTCGCAGACGACGCGAACCGGCACGGCAGGGCCGATCCGCCGCTGGATGGCCGCCTTCGCGGCATCGACGCCGATGCCGCATCGAGCCGGGTCGCCGCGCACGACAATGCCGACGCAGGGCGCGGACGGCGGTGGCTGGGCTTCGAACGCGCTGGCCTGCAGGCCGGGATGAACGTGGCGAGTCGCGCCCGCCGGCACGCCCAGACGCTTCTGAACGCGTTCCGAATGGAAATGGCTCACCGTGATGAAGCCGTCCGCCTCGGGGACGGCGCTCCGAAGCTTCGTGAGCAGGACGATGGCCTCCGGGCCATCGAGCATCGCGAGGTCCTCCAGCTCGGAGTTCAGGGCGCAGGCAATGGGCGTGCGCAGCGCGCTGCGCAGCGCCGAGGCGAGTCCGAGGAGAAAGGGAGTGGAAAGCAGCACCACGTCCGGATTCTGCTCGCTGCGGAGCCATCGGCACAACTCCTCCATGCCCGCGAGCAGGGCGCCGTTGCGCCCGTCGAGGGCGTCCTTGAGAAACTCGGAGAGGCGCTTGCGGGAGCCCATCACGCGGCGGGCGGCGAAGCTGCGCAGCGCCGGGGTGTCCAGCACGGGCCAGAGCCAGCCGGGCATCCGCGAGAAAAGCGCCGGGGCGATGTGATTGAGGTACACGCGCACGGCGCCGCCGAACAGAGGGACCTCGTCGGCGGGCGTCGCGTTGCGCGGACCTGATTTCAGGGGAAACAGAAGCGGCACGAACAGGACGTCATGGCCGTTCCAACGGAGCTCCGCCACGAGCGCCTGTTCGCGCTGACTGTTTTTCTCGAAAAAAGGGCCCGCAGGTCCCGGGATGATGTAGGCGATCCGCATCGACACGACCTTGCGGGCGTCATTTCATCAGCCGGCGGAGATCGCTTCCACGGGGCAGACGCTCGCGCAGGCGCCGCAGTCGACGCACGTGTCGGGGTCGATCTTGCATTTCTCGCCTTCCTTGGCGATCGCTTCGGTGGGGCAGGTGCCGACGCAGGCTTCGCAACCGGTGCATTTTTCCTTGTCGATGATATGTGCCATGGTTCCAGACTCCTCTTCTTGATTGTCGTTTCAGCGCCGACGCGTTGCCGATGCCGGTTCTCGTTTTGAACATCGTCCACTATACGCCAAAACGCCCGGAGATTCAAGCCAAAGCCGGTGCCCTTTCAGCATCCGGTTGCGGTTCCTCTTCGTTCAATCGCACCCGAAATAGCCGCACCAATCCGTTGTGAAGAATGCTTGCCAACGCTGCCGGAATCGTATAAAATCAGGCGAATTAAACAAAGACGAGTACACAAGTACAAGAAACCTCGGTATATGGAGATGCAGCCATGACTTTGAACGCCAAAGCAAAGAACGAAGGCGCCGTTGCCAAGAAGGCCAAATGCGCAGCCCCAAAGGAGACCGTTTCCAAGAAGCGCATCGTGCTGTCCGTCAAGGCGGAACCCGGAAGCACGGTCTATGTCTCCGGATCTTTCAACGAATGGGACGCGACCGAGAAGAAACTTGTCGACAAGCGCGGCGACGGCGTCTTCACCACGACGCTGACCCTGCCGCCGGGAATCTACGAATACAAGTTCGTGATCAACGGCATCTGGACTCTCGACCCCGATCCGGACCGAGACTGGACCCAGAACGGTCTCGGGACGCTCAACAGCGTCCTGCGAGTCGGCTGATTTATCGACTACCGCGGGACGGTGATTTCATCGGACGTCACGATTCGCACGCCCGACTTGAGGCGGACACCCACGGACGGGCCGTTTGTCGACGTCGCGTCGAACGAGGCGAGGTCGACTTCTTTCGGCCATTCGAATGGCGGTTTATCCCAGCACGCCAGCGCGTTGGTGATGATGCCGTAGGTGATGTCTGAACGGTTGGTGACGGGGTTGCGCTCCTTGAGGACGCGCAACACCGCGTCGTTGCAGTACTTCAACTCCAGCGCCGTCTTCTCGAAGACGACACCCTCCTGCGCCTTCCGTAACATCGGGAGGAGCGTCGCGGCGGCCAGCACGACGATGCCGACGATCAGTACCACCTCGAGCAACGAAAAGCCGGCGTTGCGAACAGCGGGAACGGAAGCGCTCATGGCGGTCATACCTCCACGGAGAGCACGGTCGCGACACCGTCAACGGACCCGAGCGAGTAAGGCGGCATGGCGGCCGGAATGAGACACGAGCGCCCCGCCGGCAGCGTCTCCTGTCCGTCGGCCCAATTGATCGCGACATCGCCATCCGGAGCGAAAAGCGCCCGGAACGAGGAACCGTCGGGCTTGAAGGGCTCCGGCTCGGTGAGCGTGAACCGTTCCATCGTGAAGAAGTCGCACCGCAAGACGCGGTCGCGCTTGTTCGAGGCGGCGGCGGCCTTCATCGGGATGGAGGAGAACAGCCCGAGCTCGGGCGCATGCCAGTCGATGACCTCCATCGCTTGCTTGACGTGCAGCATGCGCGGATTTCCCCCGGCGTCGACGCGATCCCAGTCGTAGACGCGGTACGTCGTGTTGGAACTCTGCTGGACTTCGAGAATCAGACAGCCCTCGCAGATGGCGTGCACGAGCCCGCCCGGGATGAAGACGGCTTTGCCCGGTGACACGGGTAGCGTGCGCAGCGTGGAGGCGACTTTCCGGTCCTTGATGGCGTCCCCGAAGATGCGCGGCCCGACGCCGGGCCTGAGACCGGCGCAGACGAAGGCGTCCTGCGGCGCATCGAGAATGTACCACATCTCCGTCTTGGCTTCGCCGCCGTAGCGGGAGGCGGCGCCTTCGTCGGGGTGGACTTGGACGCTCAGGCGCGTCTTGGCGTCGATGAGCTTGACGAGAATTGGGAAGCGTCCGTCTGGACAATGCGTTCCGAGGATCTCCGCGCCGGACTCGGCGCAGATCTCGGCGAGCGTTTTGCCGGCGCAGGATCCGTTTTCGACGACGCCCATCCCGTCGGGATGCGCGCTGATCTCCCACGATTCAGCGCATGGGGACGGTGCCGCGGGACGGCCGAAGCGTTCGCGGATGCGATCGCCTCCCCAAACGTAGTCGCGATAAACGGGCATGAACAACAAGGGATATAGATTCATGCCCCACATTCTATCACGTTGACGGCCGAGAGTCAGCAGGAAGGTTCGTCCGTCCATCCATCATCAGCATATGCCCGGCGAGCGCCGCCGCGGGGCGAAGCGATGTAATACCGAGGTTTGTTCGAGATTTCAATTGGCAGGGTTGGGACGATGCCACGACGTGGCTGAAGATGCGAATGGCCAGGCCATTCGAACGAGTCACGACGAGGAGG
>JAAZAI010000334.1 GCA_012514445.1 Lentisphaerota bacterium | reverse complement strand
CAACTGGATCAGGGCGAAGTCCGATTGGCCGATCACGGCCGTGGGCTTGAACGCGGCCACTAGACTGCGCACCGAGTCGGGATCATGGAGAAATTCCTCCACGGAGATCCGCTCGATTCGCGGGCGGATCTCCGCCTGCTCCAGTTCCGCCGCGGCCGTCTCCAGATAAGCGGCAAGATAGGGTTGCGGCTTTCGATGCTGGATCACTTGCAGCATGCGGTCGTTGCCTCGCAGCCAGAGCTTCTTGATCCCCTCGACCCAGGCGGCTTGATAGTCGACGAGCACCGCCCGTTCGGGACGGTCGGGATGCCACTCCCAGCGGTTGGCGTAGCAGACCGGCGTCGGCGAAAACAGGTCTTCAAGTCCCTCCAGGGGCAGGTGGCGCGCCTCGACGTCGACGATCAGCGCGTCCGGCCTGCGCGCCATCAAGTCGAGAAGCGTCCGGCGCCAGTCCTTGCTCTGCGTGCAGTGGACGATCGCCGGAACGACCCGGGAGTCGGCGGCGACGCCCAGCAGCGGCTCGAAATAGTCTTCGATGTCGCCGCGACTCATCGAGGAGACGATGCCGACGAGCATCGATCCGGATGTCAGCACCTTGGGTGAAACCATGACGCCGCTGCCGCGATGCCGGACGACCAGTCCCTTCTGCTCGAGAATCCGGTAGGCGGAGTCGATGATCGCCGCGCTGACCTCGAACCGCTCGCAGAGCTTGCGACGCGGCAGCAGCTTCATCCCGGAGCGCAACCCGCCGGAACGAATGTCCGCTTCAAGGGCGTCCACCACACGCTGCGTATGCGTCGGCTTGTCGATGATCGCGATCAATTCCAGATCCTTTCCTTCGTTTTTCGTCCAATCTGCCGCAACAAGCCAAAACCATAAGCCACCTTATGCCAGTTTGTCAAGCGGTAAATTTTCCCTACGCTCTACGCACTCAGATCCACCCGGGGGCTGGGGCAGAGCCCCGGCGGAAACTCCTCACTTGCGTCAGGAGGCGGGGGCGAGGCGCTGGCGGATGAATTTGAGCAAGTAGGCGTAGGCGGCGTCGAGAATCGAGCCGTGGTCCATGCCCGGGACTTCGTGCTGCTCGCAGGCGGTGTTGCCGGCCTCCCGCAGGGCATGGCCCAGCAGGCGGTTGTCGCTGGGACGGCTCCCGAAGTCCATGCCGGGCTCGCCGCAGAGGATCAGCAGAGGCGGCGTCTCCTTCAGGGCGTGGTTCAAGGGTGCGGCGTCGTCGACGATGATGCTGCCGTTGGAACCCGTGCGTTCAAGCTGCACGGCGAAGTGGGTCACCATCGAACCGCTGATCGGGATGAAACCCGCGAAGTCGAACGGTGAGAGGCCGTGCGAGGACAGGAATTCCGGCATGAGCGCGAGGCACGCGGTCAGATAGCCGCCGGCGGAATGGCCGGTGACGAAAATCTTCGCCGGATCGCCGCCGAACTCGCCGACGTGCCGTTTCGTCCAGGCGAGTGCCGCTGCGGCGTCCTCGATGAACTCCGGGTATTTCGCGTCGGGGTAGAGCCGGTAGGTGGGCGACACGATGACGCAGCCCAGATGCTTCCAGAGCTCGGGCGTTCCATGGTGATCGCCGCCGGTCAAGCCGCCGCCGTGGAGATAGACGAGCACGGGCGTGCCGGTCTGCTCCCTGGGGTGGAAGACGTCGAGCTGGCAGCGTTCGCGGCGGGGACACTCAGCCGGGGCTTCGAGGTAGTGGATGTTTTCAGAAGTCGTCCACTCCTCCGCGAGGGTCTTGAGCGAGAGCGTGGCGAAAGAGGCGAGGTTGAATTTCATGAAGTTTCAGGTGTGCTTGGGGGAGATTTGTTTTGCAGGATATGGGCCAATCGTCTTCGCAGTTGTTTCTCCACGGAAAGCACGGAATAGCTCGTAGAAAACAGGGCTTTGTTGTTGCTGCTATTTCGCAACGTTTAGAAGCGGTGCAAGGCAGACAGAACTTTGGCTTCGAACTCCCGATAGCGGGGGAACTGCAAAAGCCAGCTTGCGAGGCTGACGCCGATCATGGCGTAGAGGAAAGGTTGCGGTCGAAGATCTCGTCGATGTGCGTGTAGCTGTTCTCGGGGCGGCAAAGCTCGTCGAGCGCGTCCGCCGAGAGGCGGGCCTTCACGTCGGGATCGGCGATGAGCAGCGCCTTGTAGTCCGCGTCCGCCGCCCAGGCCTGCATGGCGAGGCGCTGGACGAGGTCGTAGGCCTGTTCGCGGAGCATGCCGGCGGAGACGAGGGCGAGCATGACGCGCTGCGAATAGACGAGGCCGTGGCTCATGGCCATCGAGCGGAGCATGTTCTCGGGGTAGACGAGCAGGCCGCCGACGATGAAGTCGATGCGCTCGAGCATGTAGTCGAGCAGCGTCGTGCTGTCCGAGATGATGATGCGCTCGGCGGAGGAATGCGAGATGTCGCGCTCGTGCCACAGCGCGATGTTCTCGAGGGCGGTCACGGCGTAGCCGCGTAGGACCCGGGCGAGGCCGCAGAGGTTTTCGCTCTTCACCGGATTGCGCTTGTGGGGCATGGTCGACGAGCCCTTCTGGCCCTTGCCGAACGGCTCCTCGGCCTCGCGCAGCTCGGTGCGCTGGCAGTGGCGGACCTCGGTGGCGATCTTCTCGACGCAGGCGCCGGTGATGGCGATCGCGCAGAGCAGCTCGGCATGGCGGTCGCGCTGAAGGACCTGCGTGGAGACGGGGGAGGGGACGATGCCCAGCTTTTCGCAGACGAACTTCTCGACGAAGGGGTCGATGTTGCCGTAGTTGCCGACGGCGCCGGAGAGTTTCCCGACGCGCATTGTCTCGGCCGCGGCCTCGAGGCGCTTGAGGCAGCGCTTCATGTCCGCGTGCCAGAGCAGAAATTTCATTCCGAAGGTCGTCGGCTCCGCGTGGACGCCGTGCGTGCGGCCCATCACGGGCGTCTTGCGGTATTTCTCGGCCTGGACCGCGAGCGTGGCGATGAGCTTTTCCACGCCGCCGATGATCATCCGGCAGGCCTCGTGGACGTTGACGGCCATGGCCGTGTCGACGACGTCGGTGGAGGTCAGGCCGTAGTGGAGCCACTTCGAGTCCTCTCCGAGGCTCTCCGCGACGCAGCGCGTGAACGCGACCACGTCGTGGTGGGTGGAGGCCTCGATCTCGTCGATGCGCGCGACGGTGAAAGTCGCGTGGTCGCGCATCCGAGCGGCGGTGCCGACGGGCACGACGCCGAGTTGCTCCCAGGCCTCCGTGGCGGCGAGCTCGACCTGCAGCCAGACCTCGAATTTGTGCTGGTTCGTCCAGAGCGCCGCCATGGCGGGGCGCGAGTAGCGTTCGATCATTGCAATGTCTCCCGAGAGGGTCAGGCGCGCTTGCCCAGGCGGATGACGTCGTGGCGTCCGGGGCCGGTGGAGAAGAACGTGATGGGCACGCCGATGGCCTTCTCGATGTACTTGACGTAGTCCTTCGCGGCCTGGGGCAGGGCGTTCCAGTCGCGGGCGCCGCGGATGTCCGCCTTCCAGCCGGGGAGCTTCTCGATCACGGGCTTCGCCTTGTAGAGCGCGGGGGTGGCGGGGAAGTTCTGCGTGACCTTGCCGTCGATCTCGTAGGCGACGCAGACCGGCACCTCGTCGAGGTAGCCCAGCGCGTCGACGAGCGTGAGGGCCACTTCCGTGGCGCCCTGGATGCGGCAGCCGTAGCGGGTGGCGACGACGTCGAACCAGCCCATGCGGCGGGGGCGGCCGGTGGTGGCGCCGAATTCGCCCTTGTCGCCGCCGCGGATGCGCAGCTCCTGCGCTTCATCGCCGAAGATCTCGGAGACGAACGGCCCCGCGCCGACGGCGCTGGAGTAGGCCTTGACGACGGTGATGATGTCCTTGATCTCGTAGGGCGGGATGCCGGCGCCGATGGGGGCGAAGCCGGCGAGGGGCGAGGACGAGGTGACCATCGGGTAGATGCCGTGGTCGGGGTCCTTGAGCGAGCCGAGCTGCCCTTCGAGGAGGATGCGCTTGCCATCCGCGATGGCCTGGTGGAGGATGTCGGTCGTGTCGCGGGCGTAGGGGCGGATGATCTCGCCGAGTTCGCGCAGCTCGGCGGCGAGCGCGGCGGGGTCGAGGGGCGGCTGGTCGTAGAGCGAGGTGAGGAGCGGGTTCTTGCGGTCGCAGAAGAGCTGGATGCGCGATTCGAGCGCGGCCACGTCGAAGAGTTCGCAGACCTGGAATCCGATCTTCGCGTACTTGTCCGCGTAGAAGGGCGCGATGCCGGACTTGGTCGAACCGAAGCCGCCCTTGCCGAGCCGCTGCTCCTCCCAGGCGTCGAGCTTCTTGTGGACGTCGAGGAGGACCTGGGCGCGGTCGGAGACGACGATCTGCGGCTTGACGCCGTGGGACTCGAGGTCGTCGAGCTCGGCCTTGAAGGCGCGGATGTTGAGCGCGACGCCGGGCCCGACGACGTTGAGCACGTGCGGGTAGAAGACGCCGGAGGGCAGGAGGTGGAGGGCGAAGCGCCCCTGTTCGTTGATGATGGTGTGGCCGGCGTTGTTGCCGCCCTGGAAGCGGACGATCACGTCCGTCTCGCGGGCGAGCATGTCCGTCATCTTGCCTTTGCCTTCATCGCCCCAGTTTGCGCCTACGATTGCGGTTGCCATGTGTTGCCTCTGCTGTTTTCGGAAGGCATTCAGTTTAGCATAAACCGATCGGAGGTTCAATCGGCGGTTCAGCCGAAAATCCCCTCGACGATGCGGGCGATTTCATGCCAATGGGTGACGCGGTAGTGGGGGAGGTCGGTCTCGGGCGGGGCGTAGTGGCGGTTCCAGGGGCGGGTGAAGACGGCGAAGGGGCAGAGGCGCGTCTCGACGATCATGCGGATGGCGTTCGGGGCGTCGTCCACGGCGAAGCGCACGTCCATGTCCCGCAGCGCCGGGAACGGCGTGATCAGCGGGTCTTCGGAGGGATTGAAGAGCTTGGCGTACTTGTCGACGTGGAGGATTCGGACGCCGCCGAGCCCGTGCGCGTCGAGCCATTCCCGGGTGTCGGCGTTGGCATACGTGGGGCGCCCGGTGACGATCACGGGATCAAGGCCCTGTTCGGCCCACTGCGCGATGATCCGGCAGGCCTCCGGCGTCTCGGGGATGTCCAGCAGCTCGGTGGAGTGGAAGCTGCGCATGTAGCGCCGGTACGTCGCCTCGTCGAAATCGAACGACTTGCGCAGATTGTAGTCGAACATGCTCTCCGCCGTGACGTCGCGGTCGAAGTGGCGGCGGGCGAAGGCGGCGAGGCTGTCGCACGTCTCGCAGGCGACGTCGTCGAGGTCCACGTAGATCATCGTCTATTCCACCGTGACGGACTTGGCGAGGTTGCGGGGCTGGTCGATGGGCTCGCCGCGGAGGTTGGCCATGTGGTAGGCGAAGAGCTGCTCGGCGACGACGACGGGGATCGGCGCGATGAATTCCGGGCATTCGGGGATGGAGATCACGTCGTTGGCGAGGCCGCCGATGTCGGGGTCGCCCTCGGTGGCGATGGCGATCACGGGCGCGCGGCGGGCGCGGCATTCCTGGACGTTGCCCAGCGTCTTGCGATGGCCGGGGATCTGCGGCACGCAGGCGACGACCGGCACGTGCTCGTCGAGCAGGGCGATGGGGCCGTGCTTGAGCTCGGCCGCGTGGTAGCCCTCGGCGTGGATGTAGGATATCTCCTTGAGCTTCAACGCGCCTTCGAGCGCGGCCGGGAACATGTAGCCGCGGCCGATGTAGAAGAAGTCCCGCGCCTGATGGTACTTCTCGGCGATCGCGCGGATGGCGTCGTTCTGCTCGAGCACGCGCTTGACGATCTCCGGGAGCCTGAGCATGGCGGCGACCATCGTCGTGCCTTCGGAGTTGGACATGCGGCGGGTGCGGCCGAGCATGATGGCCATCATGTCGAGCACGGCGACCTGGCAGATGAACGCCTTCGTGGAGGCGACGCCGATCTCGGGGCCGGCGTGGAGGTAGACGCCGCGGCCGGCCTCGCGGGCGATCGTGGAGCCGACGACGTTGCAGATCGACAGCGTGAGGGCGCCCTTGCGCTTGGCTTCGCGGACCGCCGCGAGGGTGTCGGCCGTCTCGCCGGACTGGCTGATGGAGACGAGCGCGGTGTTCGGCGCGATGATCGGGTTGCGGTAGCGGAACTCCGCGGCCTGTTCGATGCGTGCGGGGATGCCGGCGAACTGCTCGAAGGCGTAGGAGCCCACGAGCCCGGCGTAGTAGGAGGTCCCGCAGGCGGTGACGACGATGTTCGTGATCTCGGCCATCTTCTGGGGATCGAGCTGTAGTCCGGAGAGCTTGCAGGTGCCGTCGTCGAGGAGCAAGCGCCCGCGGATCGTGTTCGCGATCGCCTCGGGCTGCTCGAAGATCTCCTTGAGCATGAAGTGCTCGAAGCCGCCCTTCTCGATTGCGCCCGGATCCCAGTCGACGACCGTGCTCGAACGCGAGACGGTCGAATTGCCCAGCGTGCGCAGTTCGGCGCCTTCGGGCGTGAGGACGGCGACGTCACCGTCGTCGAGGAAGACGACCTTGTCCGTGTGCTGGATGATGGCGCTCACGTCCGAGGCGACGATCGCCTCGCCGCGGCAGTCGCCGATGACGATCGGCGAGCCTTTGCGCGCCGCGACCAGCACGCCGGGGAAGTCGCTGGAGACGACGGCGATGCCGTACGTGCCCTCGACGTGGACGAGCGCGCGCATGACCGACTCGGCGAGGCCGCCGTCCAGGCAGTCCTGGATCAGATGGGCCAGCACTTCCGTGTCGGTCTCGCTCTTGAACACGTAGCCCTTCGATTCGAGCCGGGAGCGCAGGGCGAGGTAGTTCTCGATGATCCCGTTGTGGACGACGGCGATGCGGCCGTCCATGCTCAGGTGCGGGTGCGCGTTCGCGACTGTCGGCGCGCCGTGCGTCGCCCAGCGCGTGTGCCCGATGCCCACCGTGCATGTCGAAGCAGGCGGATGGCTCGCGATCGCCTTGTCGAGTTCCGCGATCTTGCCGACGGCGCGGAAGAGGCCGATGGACGGGGCCGCCGGGTCGAGGACGGCGAGTCCGGCGGAGTCGTAACCCCGGTATTCAAGCTTCTTGAGGCCCGACACGACGATGTCCGCCGCGGGGCGTGAACCGATGTAGCCGACGATTCCACACATGGGATTTAAGTTGAAGATTGTTGACTTGGGATTGTTGACTTGGGACTTGGGAGCCCGCGACGATCGTCCCGCCGGGAACAACCGGCGAGGAACCTTGCGCCCCCTGCTTTCGCATCCCCCTGCAGACGTGGAAGAAACAATCGCACATGAAGACCGCCCTGTCAAGAGGCTTCAACGAGGAGCCGGGTAATCGGTCAGTCGCCGGGTTTATGACGAATTTCCCCGCGAACGTAGAGAACACGCTCGGCGACCGCCCGATTACAGTGAGGAGTGAGTGGAGCATGGTGAGGAGTTGTGGCTGGGGGCACCCCAGACCCCGTTTCCTACCCAGTGAGAAGTTTGTAGAGCGTGGTGTGTAGTTGTGGCTGGGGACACCCCAGACCCCGTT
>JAAZAI010000333.1 GCA_012514445.1 Lentisphaerota bacterium | reverse complement strand
CTTCGTGGCCGGCATCGGCACGGGCGGCACCATCACCGGCGTCGGCGAAGTGCTCAAGGCCCGCAAACCGTCCGTGAAAATCATCGGCGTCGAGCCCGATGCGTCGCCCGTCCTCTCGGGCGGACGTCCCGGCCCGCATCGCATCCAGGGACTCGGCGCGGGCTTCGTCCCGTCCGTGTTCAACCGCAAGATCGTCGACGAGATCGTCCGCGTAACCGACGCCGACGCCTTCGACACCGCCCGGAGCGTCGCCCGCCGCGAGGGCATCCTCTGCGGCATCTCATCCGGCGCGGCCGCCTGGGCCGCGCTGCAAGTCGCCCGGCGCGAGGCGCTGCGCGGCAGGCTCGTCGTCGTCATGTTCCCCGACGGCGGCGAACGATATCTCACCACGCCCCTTGCCCAGGAGAAGGAGTAGCGCATGGACGACATCCCCTGTTCACCGCCGCGCCCCCTCGCGCGCGCCACGCGGCTGGCCCAGGCCGGGACGCGAAGTGACGCCGCCACCGGCGCCATTTCGACGCCCATCCACCAGACCGCCTCCTTCCGCCATCCCGCGCTGGGCCGCAGCTCCGGCTTCGACTACTCCCGCACCTCGAACCCCACGCGCCTCGTCCTCGAGCAGGCGCTGGCGGAACTCGACGGCGGCTGCCGCGCCTTCGCCTTCGCCTCCGGCCTGGCCGCGATTGACGCGGTGGTCCGCCTCTTCGCCCCGGGCGAGCGCATCGTCGTGACGGAGGACTTGTACGGCGGCACCTACCGCCTGTTCCAGCACGTCTACCGCCCGCTGGGCATCGAGGCCGTCTATGTGGACACCTCGGACGCGGCGGCCGTCCGCGCGGCCTGCGCGGATCCCCGCGTGCGCGGTCTGCTGGTCGAGTCGCCGACCAATCCCGTGATGCGCGTCGCGGATCTGCGCGCCCTCGCCGCCATCGCGCGCGAACGCGGCCTGCTCTTCGCGGTGGACAACACGTTTCTCACGGCCTGGTGCCAGCGTCCCATCGAGCAGGGCGCGGACCTCGTGCTCTACAGCGCCACCAAGTTCCTCGCCGGCCACAACGACGTGGTGGCCGGCGCGGTCGTCGCCGCCACGCCCGCGCTCGCCGAACGCCTCGCCTTCCTGCAGAACGCGGCCGGTGCCATCCTGGGTCCGCAGGACTCGTGGCTGGTGTTGCGCGGCCTCAAGACGCTGGCGCTGCGCCTCGAGCGCCATCAGGCGAATGCCGGGCGCGTCGCCGACTGGCTCTCCCGGCACCCGCGCGTGCGCCGCGTGCACTACCCCGGCCTCGAAGGCCACCCCGGACGCGACATCCTGCTGCGCGACGGATCCGGCTTCGGCGGGATGGTCGCGTTCGAAGTCGACGACGCCGCGCGCGTCCCGCCCATCCTCGCCGGCGTGCGGGTCTTCATCTTCGCCGAAAGCCTCGGCGGCGTCGAGTCCCTCATCACCCATCCGCTCGCCCAGACCCACGCCGATCTGCCGCGCGAGGTGTGCGAGCGGGTCGGGATCAACAACCGCCTGCTCAGGCTCTCGGTCGGCATCGAAGACGCCGACGACCTGATCCGGGATTTGGAGGCACTGCTATGAACCGACGCACACGCCTGATCCACACCGGCCAGGATCGCGATCCGCGCACCGGCGCCTCGTCGATGCCGATCTACCAGACCTCCACCTACCATCAGCCGGATCCGGAACATCTCGGCGCCTACGACTACGCCCGCAGCGACAATCCCACGCGCGAGGCGCTGG
>JAAZAI010000332.1 GCA_012514445.1 Lentisphaerota bacterium | reverse complement strand
GCGGCGCGCGAGGCGATGATCGAAGCGGTGGCGGAGGCCGACGAGGTCGCGGGCGACGCGTATCTTGTCGGCGAAACGTTGGGCGAGGAGGCGTTGCACGCGGCGATCCGCCGGGCGGTCGTGGCCAACAAGCTGGTTCCGGTCCTCTGCGGCACGGCGCTTCGCAACAAGGTCGTCCAGCCGCTGCTGGACGCGGTGGTGCGGTATCTGCCGTCGCCGCTGGACGTGCCGCCGGTGTCGGGCCTCGAGGTCCGGACGGGGGCGACGGTCGAGCGCAAGGCGTCGGACGACGAACCGCTGTCCGGGTTGATCTTCAAAGTGGCGGCGGATGCGTATCTGGGCCGCCTGCTGTACGTCCGGGTGTATTCGGGCAAGCTCCGCAAGGGGACGAACGTCTACAATCCCAGGACGAAGACGCGCGAACGCGTCGGTCGGCTGATCCGCATGCATGCGAACAGCCAGACGGACGCGGAGGCCATTTTCAGCGGGGAGATCGGGGCGTTGGCCGGTGTCGGGAAGCTCACGACGGGCGACACGATTTGCGCCGAGCAGGCGCAGATCGCGCTAGACCGGATCGAATTCCCGGAGCCCGTGATGTTCATGGCGATCGAGCCCAAGAGCCGGGCCGACAAGGAGAAACTCGAGGAGGCGCTTCAGCTGCTCTCCGACGAGGATCCCACCTGCCGGATCCGGATCGACGGCGAGACCGGCCAGACCATCATGAGCGGCATGGGCGAGCTGCATCTGGAGATTCTGCGGGACAGGCTCCTGCGGGAGTTCGAGGTGCCGGCGAGCGTCGGCAAGCCGATGGTATCCTACTACGAGACGGTCACCGGGAGCGCGGACGGGCATTGCACGTTCGACCGCGAGTTCGGTGGCAAACGCCAGGCGGCGACCGTGGATCTCCACGTGTCCGCGGGGGCGCGGGGGAAAGGCAACCGCATCGAGGTCAAGCCACCCCGGAACACCGTGCCGCCGGAGTTCTGGACGTCCATCGAGCAGGGCGTTCAGGATGCGCTTCAAACGGGCGTGCTGGCCCGCTATCCGATGCAGGACGTCGAAGTCCGCATCACCGGCGGTGGAATCGTCGACCACGATTCCGCAACCGAGATGGCGTTCCGCACCGCTGCGATCATGGCGTTTCGGGAGGCCGCCTCGGCGGCCGCGCCGGAACTGCTCGAGCCAATCATGTCCGTCGAACTTGTGGCACCGCCGGAATCCACCGGCGACCTCATGGGCGACATGAACGGGCGCCGTGGCCAGGTTCGCGAGATGCACATGCGTGGAGACATGCAGGTCGTCGAGGCGGACGTGCCGCTGGCGGAGCTGTTCGGGTACTCTACGGCGATCCGTTCGCTTTCGCGGGGTAGGGCGTCCTACTCCATGGAGCCCGAACAGTTCGCGGTAGTCCCCCGGGCTGTCAAAGAGACAATATTGAACAGGTAACGATGTCATGCAGAGTCAACGCATAAGAATCCGGATGCAGGCTTACGATCACAGGGTCTTGGACCAGGCTGTGACGGAGATCATCGAAACGGCGCGCGGGACGGGATCCCAGGTTGTGGGCCCGATCCCCCTTCCCACGCGCATCGAGCGGTTCACGGTGAACCGCAGCCCCAATGTGGACAAGAAGTCCATGGACCAGTTCGAGATGCGCACCCACAAGCGCCTTCTCGACATCGTGGGACCCACGGCGAAAACGGTCGACGAGCTCAAGAAGCTCAATCTTCCGGCCGGCGTGGACATCACCATCAAGATCTGAGGTACCCGTCATGGAAGGCTTGATTGGCAAGAAAATCGGTATGACCCAGATTTGGGACAAGGACGGCGTCCGCGTCTCGGTCACGGTCATCGAGGCGGGACCCTGTCCCGTGGTTCAGGTGAAGACAGCGGGCGTCGACGGCTACGAGGCCGTCCAGCTCGGCTGGGCGCCGCAGAAGGCGTCGCGGCTGTCGAAGGCGGAGGTCGCGCACTGCGCGAAGGCCGGCCTTGAGACGCCGGTGCGCGTGCTGCGCGAGTTCAAGGCGGACGCCGGGGAGACGGTCAAGGCGGGCGACGTGTTCGACGTCTCGATGTTCTCGGACACCGGGCACGTGGACGTGATCGGCACCGGCAAGGGCCGCGGGTTCCAGGGCGTCGTGAAGCGCCACGGCTTCGCGGGCGGTCCGATGACGCACGGCGGCCACGTGAAGCGGCGTCCGGGCTCCATCGGCATGCGCCAGGATCCGGGCCTGGTCGAGAAGGGCCACCCGATGCCCGGCCACATGGGCGCGCGTCGCGTCACCACGCAGAATCTCGCGGTGGTGCAGGTGCGTCCCG
>JAAZAI010000037.1 GCA_012514445.1 Lentisphaerota bacterium | reverse complement strand
TCTCGCCCTGGCGCGCTTCCGGACCGTGTTCCCGGACGACCCGCGCGGCCTGGGGCGCTAGGAGACGACATCCATGACCGCTCTCGCCTTGCTCGACAACCTCAACGCGGCCGCGTGCATCGACATCGCCGCCGCCGTGCTGGTCATCGTCTTCTGCATCGCGGGTTCGGTGCGCGGCATGGCCGGCGAATGCGCCCGGCTGCTGGCCCTCGGCACCGGCGTGGTCGTCGTGCGCCTGCTCTATCCCCTGCTCAAGACGCACGTCTTCGACGGCGAGGAGATCCCCTGGAGTATTCTCGCCATGGTCGGCGCGATCGCCGCGGCCGCCGTCGCCGGCGTGCTCGTCCACTGGCTCTCGAAGAAGTTCATCCGCATCCTCGTCGGCCAGCCCGCGGACGCCATCGTCGGCGCCGCGATGGCGATCGCGACGACCGTCCTCGCGATCGTCGTGGGGCTGTTCTTCCTCTATTCCGTGCCGAGCGAGAGCCTCCACGAGATCGTTTTCGAACGGTCGATCACCGGTCGATGCACCAAGCCGCTGATCGAGCATTATCGCGAGCGCATGGCCGCGCGCGTCGAGTTGGATTTCCCAGAACAATGAGCGTCGCCTGGTATTTTTCCGTCAACGCCGTCCCCACCGGCCCGCTCACCTGGGACGAGCTGCGCGAATCCGCCGCGGGAGGGAAGTTCGGCCCCGAGGACTTTGTCTGGTCTTCGGGCTCGGGTTCGGAATGGCGAAAAGCCTCGACGTTCGAGTCGCTCTTCCCCAGGCCGGAGCCCTCCCCGCCCCCGCTGCCGCCGCCCGGCGACACGCCCGCCGTCCACCGACCGCGCGAACCCATCGCCATCGAAATCGTCCCCATCGCATCGCCCTTCGCCGTTCCCGGAGTCACCGCCGCGAAACCCGATGGCGGCCGGCCCGCGGTCAAATGCCTGGAGGCGCTCGCGACGGGCTGGCGCGAAACCCATCGGGTCCTCTTCTCGGAGTTCTCCTTCCGGCGCTGGTTCCTCTTCGCGCTCTGCATCATGTTCACCCTGCTCTACCGGCAGAACCCCCTCGCCTTCCTCGCCCCGTCCGGACGAAGCGGCGGCGACGAACAGCGCATCGAACGCCTCGGACTCCAGGAGGTCGCCGAATCCGGTGTCTTCAAGCTCCAGGACGTCTTCGCCGCGATGACGGCGGAAGGCCCCGAAAGAATTACGAACGTCGAGGCGCTGAACCTTTTCGGCACCGCCGCGCGGGAATCCTCGATCGCGATGCTGAAGTGGTTCGGCAGCACGCAGGACTACGGCGGACTCGCGGCGGCCGGCGCGGTGCTCTTCTTCGTCTTCGCCATCGGCGTCTGGTTCAGCGCGCGGGGCTTCGTCATGTTCTTCACCCGCCTCTACGTGCCGGACAGTCCGCTGTTCGCCACGTGGATCGAAGGCGACGCGGCGGCGAGGACGCTCTTTCGCGGTCTCTTCTGCATCCGCCTCGTCGTCAAGGCGGCGCAGCTCGCCTTCGTCGTCGCCGCGATCCGCGCGCTGGCCGCCGTGCCCCTCGACGTCGCGGTTCCGATCGAACTGCTGACGCAAATCATCGGCTGCGCGCTGCTCTTCTGGCTGGGCGACGCCCTGCTGATGGGCTACGTCCACGACTTCGTGGTGCCGCTCGTCGTGCTCGAAAACCGAAAGTTCGTCGCGGCCTTGTTCGCGGCCCTGCGCATCTCGGGACTCTGGCTGATCCGCTATCTCGCGATGCTGGCCGGCGTCTTCGCGGTCCTGATGACGTTGCTCATGGGCGTCGGCGTCATCTTCGGCCTGACGGCCTATCTCGCCATCGCGATGCTCATCATCCAGCCGCTGTTTGGCACGCTCCTGCTGCTGCCCCTCCACATGCTCCGGCGCCTGTGGTCGCTCAACATCGTCTTCATGTTGCGGCCCGAACTCCGCGAGGCGGTCCCGGAGATCAAGGCGATCCGGATCGTGAAATGAGCCCGCGCGCCGCCTTGGAGCCGTCGCGCGGGACGGACGCCGACGCGCTGATGGTCCTGGCCTTCGGCCTGCTCTGCGTCTCCGGAGGCGTCGTCTCGGGGCTTCTCGGCTCGGCGCCGGCGACTCCCCAGCCCATCACGGCGGCGCACGCCGTCGCCATGCTGATCATGCCCGCGTTCGCCGCCGCCTTGTTCTTCCGGCGACAAGTCGAGACGCGGGCGTCGCTCCGTGCGCTGCTCGGATCGGGCGATCCGCTGCGCGACGTCGTCCGCGGCCTTTGCATCGGGCTGGCGTCGCTGCCCGCGACGCTCGGCCTCGCCTACCTGACGGGGATGCTTCTGCAATGGGCCACCGGCCTGCCGCCGGAAGCGCAGCCCGTCATCGAATCGCTCCGGCTGCCGGGCACGAGCAAGGCCGCCGCCATCGCCGCCGGCCTCATCAGCATCGCGCTGACGCCCGCCGCCGAGGAGATCCTCTATCGCGACATCCTGCTCGGGGCCCTGCGCCGCCGCCGCGGCGCGGCAGCCGCCGTGGCGCTGAGCTCGCTCTACTTCGGCCTGCTCCACCTCCATGCGCCGGTGGTGCCCGCGCTCGTCGTCTTCGGCGCCGTCCTGGCGATCGTCCGCATCCGGAGCGGTTCGCTGCTCGTGTGCATCGCCGCCCATGCGACGTTCAACGCCGCGAACCTGACGCTCGCCCTCCTCGCGTGATCTACTCGGCGACCGTGGGCGGCCCCATCATGCCGTCGGGGTTGAGATTGATCTCCCGCGGGGGATCGTCGATGTAGACGGTCCGGAATGACAGCCGGCCGTCTTCGTAGGTGTAGATGCGGAAGGAGGCCTGGCGGCCCCAGAAGTCCGCGATGGCGTTGCCCACGTGAAGCGGAATGCCGTCTTCGTCCTGCTGCAATTCGTCGCGGTGGTAGTGCCCGGCGATGATCGCCTTGACGTTGCCCCCTGCCAGCGCGCGGCGCCAGGCGCTCCGGTTCGGCTCCGGCCACCCGGGGTGGACTTCGTTGTTGTAGAAGTCCTCGCCGTCGGGCGTGTGGGTGAAGACGAACACCGGCTTGCCGCCGGCCTTCGCCAGTTGAGCTTCGAGCCAGGAGAGCGGATCGAAGCCCGCCACGGCGACCGAAGGGGACTGCTCCCGGAGGGGTTCGGTGTAGACGGTGATGAACACGACGCCGTTCGTCTCGTAGACCGATCCCAGCGGGCCGATGTAGCGCGTATAGACGTCGACGCACTTCGCCAGCCGCGCCTCGGCGTTGACGCCCTTCGCGAGCAGATCGTGATTCCCCGGCACGCAGAGCAGCGGCTTCTCGATGAGCGACAGCAGGTTCGACACGCCGGCTCCGGTCGTCTCGATGTGGAGGTTGTCCGAAGCGAAGTCGCCGGTATGCACGACGACGGCCACGTCGAAAGGCAGCGCGTTGATCTTCTCGGCGGCCTGGCGGAAGCGGTAGGCGTGAAGCGGATTTCCGTAATGCGAATCCGAGATCTGCACGAACGTGATCGGCCCGACGCCATCGCCGCCGACGCGCGGCCCCGTGCAACCCATGAACATCGCGGCGGACGCCGCGAGCAAGAGGACATGTCTGTTCATCATGAATCGAAGCCTCGAAGGGAAAGAACGACTCAACAATACCATTTCAATCCGCGTTCCGTCCAGAATGGAAGCGCGCGCAGTAATCGGTCGCCGGTGTCGGCATCCTGGCGCGATGTCGACCGGGAGATCTCCACGATTTCGACAAGATTACAGGAACCACGCGAGTGCCACCGCCGCACCGGATTATAATTTTGAACATGCTTCGAGACAAGATTACAACCGCCGTGCGTGTCGTCGACGTCACTCGCGCCGCGCTCTGAGCGAGGCTACAGCACCCCGAGAAAGAAGCCGCCGAGGTCGAGCCCCCTGGGAACGCGGGGCTCTGCACCCGCCGTGTAGAAAAATGCGAGTGCGGAGCCTCGCGGTCCCAGCGCCCTGCACACCGCCGTGCAAAGTGGCGGCCGGGTCTTGTTTCCGGAACCCTCGCGAGAACCTGCCCACCCCCGGCGACAGACCGATTACGTCGAGCATTTATTATAATCTTGAACAGGATTTCCAGATTACAACAATGGGGGAATCCCGTCCCCGACTCTGATCTCATCCCGGCGACTGACCCAATACTGAATAGATGTTTTCTGGACTTGACTGGATCTGGGATGAAGTCTACACTCACGATCGTTTTACTCAAGGGAGCCATTGTGCAAAGAAGGCTCAAGACCACGGTTGTACCGGAAGATGATTAAGGCAGGAGATATCGTAACGTTCACCCGCATGCCTGAGTGGGTCAGTAGCATGCCGTCCGATTCGCGGTCTGTTATCCGTGCTTGCCTGGGCAAGCGCTTTCGCGTGACCGAGATCGATGGGAACGGTCTGTGCGTGCTCGATGTGACTGAACTGATTGATCCCATGTTTGGAGGGATCGGAAACGACATCAGGGTGGAATCCGAGTTCTTGAGGAAAGACTGAGGAGCACAAGACCCTGTTCGCCCTTTGAGGAGACATGAACATGGAATTCGACAAAGACAAAGTAGACGAAATGACCTTGGCTCTTCTTTATCTCGTCGTCTGTCACAGAGAAAAAGGATATGGAGCGCGGGCTTGGAAATCGTTCGATTGGGACACCATGGATCGATTGCATGAAAAAGGTCTTATTTCTGATCCAAAAGGAAAAACTAAGTCTTTATGCCTATCTGAAGACAGGTTTCAAAAAGCCGAAGCCCTTTTTCTGAAACATTTCGGGATGGAAGTCAAGAATTAGGCAAACACGGCGTTACAGGCTACCGCTGAGAGCGGCGCCCGCACCCAACGCTTCCCTCTCCGACTTCCGGCCCTCCAGACTCTCCCACCGCATGCGCTGCTTCTCGCAGTCCGGCTC
Source organism: Lentisphaerota bacterium (assembly GCA_012514445.1). Classification (GTDB taxonomy): domain Bacteria; phylum Verrucomicrobiota; class Kiritimatiellia; order RFP12; family UBA3636; genus JAAZAI01. The sequence goes on along the minus strand of JAAZAI010000037.1, from coordinate 23,042 downwards.
GGCGGCGATGGGGGCGACGAGGCGCTTGTGGTTCCGCAGTTCCGCGGATTTTTAAGCTTTCTTGTTGACGAGGATGGGAAGGCTGGCCTATAGTCCGAACCGCCTTCAGAATGACTTGCCGAAGGTCGGCGCTGTGATCGAGAAGAACTTGACGGATCAAGTGGACACAATCAGATATCTTGCCCTTACAACGTGTGCGTCCGTCTGCGCAACATCGGCATCTTCGCAGGAAGTCAAGGGCATCGCGCCAGACCAGTCCGTGGTGTACAAAACGATTGGCGAGACGAAGCTCATGCTTCACATCTTCGACTCCAAGGAACACAGGCAATCCGACAACCGCCCGGCCATCGTCTTCTTTTTCGGCGGAGGCTGGAATGGCGGAGACCCAAGTCAATGAGAACTACACCAAGACGGTAATCGAAATGGATCGCTTCCTCGCCTCATTAGGATATCTGAAAGGTGAACCAAGATCGCAGAACAAGCCAGATGAGGGCGACGGCAAATAGCCGCACCTGATCCGCGACGTGGCGATGCGATCGCCTCAGCTTTCCAGCAGGTCGCTCTACTTCGTCTTCGGCTCGGGGCGACCGCCCCCGATCACGACCTCGTCGGCGATGCGCTGGAGGATGGCCGCTTCGTCCGCCGTCATGCCCTCGGGGACGAAGGTGTTGCCGGACGTCTTCTCGTTGAAGAGGAAGGCGAGCCAGACGCAGCCCTGGAGGTATTCGCCCTTCACGTTCGCGTGATAGGCGTCGTTGACGTGCAACGCCTTCTCGGCGCGGGCCATGGGCGGTTCGCCGGCGAAGTAAGGCCCCCACTCGGCATCGCGCCGGGCCGCCTCCATGGCGTCCCCGCTGGGAATCAGCCGGAATCCGGCTTCCCGCGCGAAGTCGTCGTAGGTCTTGCGGAGTCCCGCGTACATGACGTCGGTGTTGAAGTTCGTATTGCCCCAGAACTTGTGGTCGTCGCGGTAGGCCCAGGTCTGGTGGACGACGATCTCCGCCTGGGGCGCGTGGTCGCGGATGATGGCGATCAGCTTGTCCGCATGCGGATGGAAGGTCTCGGGCTTGAAGCTCTTGTGGCTCACCTGCTGGATCGTCACCACGTCCCAGACATCGCTCTTGAGCATCTCCTGCAGGCTCTTGCCGCCATAGGGCCGGCCTTCCTTCGATTCCGGATCGGCCGCATACGCCTCCGCATGGCGCACATGTCGTTCGAAGTCGCACCCGCCGATCGACGCCCGGACGACCTTCAAGTCCTTGCCTGCGGCGGTGGCCAGCGCCGGGAGCTGCCGGGTGGCGTTGTTGGAGAAACTGTTGCCCACGGCCAGCACCTTGAGCGGCCCGGCCGGCTTCTTCGCCTCCGGCGACTGCACATGCGCACATCCGACGACCACCATTGCGGCCGCGGCCGCCGATATTCCATACATCCACTTCTTCATATCGTTCCTTTGTTCGGGCCTTTTCAGACCTTGGATTGTCCTACTCAATCGTGCGGACCTGCGCCGCGACCGACGCGGTGGCGTGCAACCGCGCGGCGCCCGCGGCATCGCCGTAGTCGCATTGCGCGGCAAAGTAGTACGTGCCGGCTTCGTAGCGCGCATCCGTCTCGACATCGCCCAAGGCGAGCGGAATTTTCCTGATCTCGCCGGGTTTGAGGCTCGCGAGATCCCCTTTCACGACGCCCCGTTTCCATTTCAGCGGGAGACGGAACGTCAGATGCAGGGGACCGAGCGATTCCTGCGAGACGTTTTTGATCTGGAGGTCCAGCGCGTTTCGCGCGAGGTCGACGTGCAGCGCGGCCTGGAGCGCGGGGAGCGTGGAATCCGCCTTCAGGGCGCCCTCGCCTTCCGCATTGTCCTCGTTATGGACGGCCCCGATCCTGTCGGGGAGCTGGCGAGCGGCCGCATGCGGGAGCGTGAAATCGCGGGCGGCGTCGAGCGTCAGCGTCTGGCCGTCGACGACCGCCCCGCGCGCTCCGGCGGAGGCGCGCAGCGCCAACGGCACGCAGTCGCCCAGTTCGAAGGGCTCCGGGCGCGCGATGGCGAAAATGGCGGTCTTGCCGGAGGAGCCTTTCTTCACGATGGCCGTGTTGAACATCTGGAGCCGATATGCCACGTATTCGTTGGCGTTGCAATACCACCAGTCCGGATGGTTCGCCTGGGTCCCGATGATCTCGCCGAACGCCTTCAGATCGGGCTGCCAGTTGTGCGTGCCGAGCGCAAGGTGCGGACCGCATTCCAGTGAATTCCCGGCGATGGCCTTCAGTCCCCGAGCGATGTTCGCCTCGAACTTGTCGAGCTGCGGATTCCGGTCGTCGATCGAAAACTCGAGCGCGCCGATCCATTCCCGCGGACTGCGTCCGAACTTCGTGGCGGAGTCCGCGAAGTGCTCGGGGCCCCCGTTCAAGCCCGCCCGGACGAGACATTCGCCGATGGCGCGGGGCCGGTCCGGATCAGTCTCGGAGGTGAAGGCGCGGTACGGCAGCGTAAAGGTCGAGACGCACGTGTCGCCGCACGATTCGATGGCGATGCGGTTGGCGAGGACCTCCTGGAACATCGCGTTGTGGTCGATCCTGGGCAGGAACGGATGCGTGGCCGTGTGCGCGCCGGCGGAGCAGCCTTTCGCGAGAAACTTGCGGATGACGTTCTCGCCATACGCCGGATCCACCTTGTTCAGGAAGAACGTGCCCTTGTAGCCGTATTCGGCGAGCACGGCGGCCTTGGCCACGGCCACGGCCTCGGGCGAACTGTCGTCCCAGCGGGTCGAGAACGCGACCTTCTTGCCGACCGGCAGCGGCAGCGCCGTCACCGCGGCGTCCCGCGCCTGCGCCTCGCTCTCGAAAGTCAGCGTCAAAGTCTGCTCGTAAGTCCTCCAGCCTTCACCCTTTGCCGTCCAGCAAGCCGCTGCCAACGTCGTCATCGCCATCCATCCTTTTGCTGTCATATTCCAAAATTTTCCTGAACACTGTTTCCTGAGCACAGAACCCCGCTACCGGGTCGGCACGATTGCGCCATGACGGCGCAGCAACGCGCGCAAGTCCCGCATCGGCACGACCGCGGGATCGAGGCCCCGCTTGACCGCCAGCGCGGCGAGCGCGCCCGCCGCCTGCCCCGTGGCCATGCACGTCGCCTGAACGCGCAGCGCGCTGTTCGCGGCGCGGTCGCTCGAAAGGATGCGCCCGGCCATCAGCAGCCCCGGGCGCCCCATCGCCACCAGCGCGCCGCGTGGCACGGTGGGGACACTGCCCGGCGCGAGGAAGGTCTGCTTCCACGTGGCGGTGTCCAGACCGTGGATGTCGACGGGATAGAAGGCGTGACAGACGGCCTCCGGCCAGATGCGCCCGGACACGTAGTCCTCCCCGGTGATCGTCTCGAGCCCCACGACCGTCGCAGTTTCGCGCACACCGATCTCGGGGCAGACGCACTCGACCTGGGCGTTTCCGAGCCCTGGCTGTGTTCTCAGCCAGCGCACGAGCCGGCGCACCGAGGCGCGCCCCGCCACCTCGAGTTTCGTTCGACCGACGCTGGTGCGCGCGGAGGCGTCCGCCACGATGTGGTTCGCGTTGCTGCCGCGCTGGCGCAGCAGCCCGGCCACCGTGGGGTTTTCGATGTGCCAGCAGGCGTCCTCCGCCTGCAGGACGCCCGACTTCACGGCCTCGCGGTAGGCGGCGTTGAGCGCCGCCTCGTCGAGGTCCGCCAGATCGTAGCCGCCGAGGCGGAAGCTCAACGTGGCGGGCTGGCAGACGGCGGGCGTGCGCAGCTTCGCGCCCGCGAGCGCCGCGACGTTCGCATCGCCCGTGCAGTCGACGACGATCGATGCCCGGATCTCGCCGAGGCCCTCCTTCCCGCAGAGCCCGACGCGCCAGGCGCCGCGTGCGCGTTGCATGCCGGCGACCATCGTGTGGAGCCGCAGGTCGACGCCGGCCGCGACAACGGCTTCGTCGCAAAGCGCCGCGAACAGCGGCCCGCTGATGTCGGGCTGGTGCGCCCAGTGCGGCAACGAGAGGTTGGCGAAGTCGGGCATCCTGCCGCCGCCTTCGTCGAGCGTCTTCGCCACGAGGCTCCAGCCGATGCCGTCGATGACCTGCCGTCCCCAGGCGTGAAAGAGCCCGGGCTTGGCGATGCCGCCATTGGTCAAGGTCCCGCCGAGACGAGAGGACTTCTCCACAAGCATCGTGCGCGCGCCGGCCTTCCCGGCCTGGATCGCAGCGCAGACACCCGCGACGCCACCGCCGACAACGAGAACGTCGACAAGGTTCGAGTCCGCCTTCATTCAGAGCGTTTCAGCGTGCGGCCGAACTTCGCCCAACCGTCGCCGAACCCCTTGATCGACGCGCCGATGCGCCGAACGGGCTCCGCGATGCCCGGCACCAGATCGAAGCCACGGGCGGCGATGACGATGACGATGGCGATCTGGAGCAGCACCAGCGCCGGGATGCCGACGGTGAAGACCGGTTTGTCCGTGTTGTGCCGTTTGATCACCATGGCGATCAACTGGCCGATGCCGCCGCCCAGGATCGCGTTCCACAAAAAGGCGGAAGACGAAAGTCGGGGTCGAAGGCGTTTCGTGGCGGCGCGGTCGTTCACGACCATGAAAAAGCCGTAGAGATTGATGAACAGCGCGTACAGGAGGAAACCGATCGAGACGAGCCGTCCTGTGGAGATGCCGATTGACTCTTGCGGCGCGACGGCCCCGCCGACAATCGGGGGAACCGTCCGCCCCACGACGAACAGAAGATTCGTGCTCACGGAACCGTTGAATTTCAACAGCGTGTCCAACTGTTCGTACTCGCTCTCTCCCCGATAATCTCCTAGGAAGCGTATTTCGAGCCTCATACAACCGCCCGGCTCGGGTTCGTGCCCCGGATTCTGCCCGGGCACGCTCACCAGCTCGGCGGTGTTCGTGCCTCCCGAGACGATGCGGTTGAGGTTGCCGCTGTAGAAGCAACGGCCGAAACCGGTCGGACGATGCCGAACGACAAGATTGCCGTTGATCAGCACGTTCCAATCCTGGACGCAATCGGTCGAGACCCGGTATCCGACGAGATCTTCAGCCCGCAACGCGATCGAAGCCACAAGCGCCAAAAGAACCGTGACAACGGCTTTGATATGCTTCGCCTCCATCGCCCTCCTCCCTGATGACATTCTGAATACCCGATGGCTGAGTTTAGCATTTTAGATGCCAAACTTTCACGTCGGATCAACAGACTCCTTGAGATGCTGTCCGAGCGCCTCGGCGAGGTCGCGACCGAAGGCGCGCGCGGTTTCGGCGTTGACTTCGACTCCCGCCGCGTTCGCGTAGGGGATTTCGAAGCCGGTCGCCAGGCGAATCCCGGTGATGCCCCCCGCCCAACGGCGGAAGCCGATGCCGCCCTGGTAGTTCGCGCCCGTGTTCCAAGCTTGGCCGCTGGCTAGGTCCTTGGCCGGATCATAGGGCAGAGGACCGCGCCGGCAGGCGGCCAGCATCGCGCCAAAGCGCCGCTGCTCGGACCATGCGGCCGGCGATTCGGCGCCCACTTGGTAGATGTGCTCGTTCCATTCGCCTCGGATGTACGGGCAATGCAGATCGATCGCGGCGCGCAGGAGCCCCCCGCCCCACATCGGCAGGAGCGCGCGGATGGCCGCGGTCTCCGGGTGGATCTGCGGGTCGTTGTAGTCGCGCCCATGGTCGCGCGGGGTCCGGTTCTTGCCTTGGTCACCGTCCTCGACGCCGTCCTTGTCCACGAATGGAAACACCATGAGCCCCGCGTTTTCGCGCATCCAATGGCAGGCGGGATCGAAGAGCGTCGCCTCGATGAGCCCCTCCAGAACGTCGTTGGCCATCATCTCGCAGCAGTGGTGGCGGCAGGCGACGGCCGCGCGCACGGCCACCTTGCCGCTCGGCTTGCCGAGGTAGGCCATCTCGACCACCCGGCCCTTGCGACTTCGGCACAAGGTCATCGGACGCAGGAGCGGATGAGGGCCGACCGAGACGAGGAATCGCCCCCAGTTGGCCTGCGTGTAGGGCATGCCCATGGAGAAGCGCACGTCCCGGTCCTCGGGGCCGAAGACGAACACGAAGGACTTGTCGGTGGCGGCGTCCGCACCCTGCCATTTCCAGGTGACGCCGGCGTCGAGGGAGACGGCGGCGCCGCGCACGCCCACGGGGCTGCCGTTCGTGAAATGGAACGTGAGTCGGCGCCCTTGGGCCCCGCGGACTCTGAAGCACCAGTAGAACCAGAATCCCTGCGTGTCGCGGAGGTCCTGGTGCAGGTGGACGTCGTCGCCCTCGATGCGGTCGACGACGATGTTGCCCGCCGGAATGGCGGAATCGATTTCAAAAGCGTTCATGGTCTGCCCTTTCGAATGGGGAGCGCTACCGCGCGAATACGAAACAGAGAGGCTTGATCATCGGAATCGTGTTGGCCGTCTGCTTCAACTCGCCCGCCGCGCCGTCGAAGGCGTACACGGCGACTTCGTTCGAGAGCTTGTGGCCGACCACGATGAACTTGCCGTCCGGCGTGAATTCGAAGTCCCGCGGGAAGACGCCGCCCAGCTTGCTGATCGCCTTGAGCTCGAGCCGGCCCGTCGCCGCGTCGAGCGAATACGCCGCCACGCTGTCGTGCCCGCGGTTGGAGGCCAGCACCCAGCGGCCGTCCGGAGAAATCTTGATCGCCGCCGCCTTCGTCTCGCCGGCGTACCCCCCCGGCAGCATCGTGTACGTCCCGATCGCCTCGAGCGCGCCGCCGCCGCGATGGCGCAGGGAGACGACCGTGCTGTCGAGCTCCGTGACGAGAAACGCGAGATCCGCGGCGGGATGGAAGACGAGGTGGCGCGGCCCCGCGCCCGGCACCGACTGGAAGCCCGCGCCCTCGACACGATGCAGCGCGCCGTCCTTCACCTCGGCATCGTAGACGACCACCTGGTCGAGGCCCAGATCGCAGACGCAGATGCAGCCGTCGCCCGGCGTCGTCACCGCGCAGTGGCAGTGCGCCGCCTCCTGCCGGGCCGGATTCGGCCCATGCCCCTGGTGCTGGATCCGCGCCTGCGGCCCTCCCAGCAGCCCGTCGCGCCCGACCGCGAAAACGCCGGTCCAGGCGTTCCGGTACTCGGCCCAGACGAGCTGCCGCCCGCTGTGCGAAAGCGACAGATGGCAGGGCACGGTCGGCGCGCAGGGGTATTCCGCGAGCTTCTCGAGATTGACGCCCTTGACCGCGTAGACCGCGACGCCTCCCGTCCAGCCCTCCGCGCCGGGCGCCACCTGCTGCGCGGCATAGAGGAACTTGCCGTTCGCCGAAGCGGCGAGAAAGATCGGATTCACCGCGTCGTCGACCTGGCCGAGCTGCCGGATCATGCCCGTGTCGGAATTGATCTCGAAGACCCGCAGCCCCGCCTTCGCGTCGCCGCAGTTCGATCCCACGTAAAAACGCCTCTTCATGTCCATCCTCCTGCTAGGCCCCGGGGCCTGACGGCTCGCGCGGCGTCAAGATCTCGGCGCCGACCGGGGTGATCGCGATCATGTGTTCGAAATGCGCGGACGGTTTGCCATCGCACGTCACGACGGTCCAGCCGTCGTTCAGCGTGCGGACGCGGCGCGAGCCCAGATTCAGCATCGGCTCGATGCACAGCACCATGCCGGGCTTGAGCAGCGGCCCGCGTCCCGACGAGCCGTAGTTCGGGATCTGCGGCTCCTCGTGCATGCTGCGGCCGCACCCGTGGCCCACGAATTCGCGAACCACCGAGATGCCGCTGGCGTTCGCCACCCGCTCGACGGCGTGCGACACGTCGCCGAGCCTCGCGCCGGACTTCGCCGCGGCGACGGCCTCCATCAGCGCCCGTTCCGTGTTCGCCAGAAGCCCCAGCACCGCGGGATCCGCCACGTTGACGGCGACTGTCTTCGCGTTGTCACCGACGAAGCCGTCGTGCCACACCCCCACGTCGACGCTCACGATGTCGCCGTCCTGGATCTTCCGGTCGCCGGGGATGCCGTGGATGACGGTTTCGTTGACGGAAATGCAAGTCTGCGCCGGATAGCCCATGTAGCCGAGGAACGCGCTCTTCACCCCGAGCGCCGCCATCGTGTCGCGGGCGAGGTCGTCGAGTTCCTTCGTGGTCACGCCGGGCTTCACGGCCGCGCACACGATGCGCAGCACCTCGGCGGCCTTCCGGCCCGCCTGGCGCATGATGTCAAGCTCTTCCGCTGTCTTGATGATGATCGTTCCCGACATTCGCTTCCTCGCGGTCTTTGTGATTTTCGGGTCGATTGTACTCGTTTCGCGGGCAGAAAGGAAGCTTCAACGCGTCTTTGGAGATGAAATGCATGGAACGATGCGATATAATGCCGCTTGACATGAAAAGCTACCACCTCATCGGCATCGGCGGCGTCGGGATGTCCGCGCTCGCGGAAGCCCTGCTCGACACGGGCGCCGCCGTGTCGGGGTCCGAACGCTTCCTCGACCAGGGTCGCGCGCTGCCCGTGCTCGACGTCCTGCGCCGCCAGGGCGCGCGGATCCATCCGCAGGACGGCTCCGGCGTCACGGACGGCTTGACGGCCGTCGTCGCCAGCTCGGCGATCGAACCGGACAACCCGGATCTCGCCGCGGCGGCCGCGCGCGGCGTCCCCGTGCTCCACCGCTCGCAGGCCCTCGCCGCCGCCCTCGCCGGGCGCACGCTCGTCGCCGTCACGGGAACCTGCGGCAAATCCACGATCACCGCGATGCTCGGGCACATCCTCGACGTCGCCGGCCTCGAGCCCGCCGTCGTCAACGGCGCGGCGTGCGTCAACTGGTGCTCCGAAACCCGCACCGGCGCGGTGCTGCGGGGCGTCGGGGATCTCTGCGTGATCGAGGCGGACGAAAGCGATCGCTCCCTGCTCAACTTCCACCCCGCGCACGCCCTCGTCTCGAACTGCTCGGCGGACCACTTCACCCTCGAGGCGTCCCATGCGCTCTTCGACGCGTTTCTCGCGCAGGCCTCCGGCGCGTGCCTCGACGGGCGCCGCGACGACGAGCCCGTCCCAGAGACCCGGGAACTCGACTGGGGCTGCACTTTCGATTTCCGCGGCAGGGTCGTGACCCTGCCGCAGCCCGGCCGCCACAACGCCGTCAACGCCTGGCAGGCGGCGCGCATGGCGGAGATCCTCGGGGTTCCGGCGGACGTCTCGGCGCGGGCGCTCGCCTCGTTCCGCGGGATCAAGCGCCGGATGGAACTCGTCGGGACGCGCGCCGACGGCGTGCGCGTCGTCGACGAGTACGCCCACAACACGGAGAAGATCCGGGCGGCGCTCCGCACGCTCCAGGCGCGGTCGACGCGAACGCTGGCGGTCTGGCGGCCGCATGGGTACGGTCCGCTCGCGAAGATGTTCGACGAGCTCGTCGCGATGTTCGCGCAGACGCTGCGCCCGGGCGACGTCCTGTTCCTGCTGCCCGTGTTCGACGCCGGCGGAACGGCGGCGCGCACGATCCATTCGGACGCGCTGCGGGACGCCCTGCTGGCGGCCGGCGCCGCCTGCGAACTGCTCCCGGACCACCCGTCGCTAATCCGGCGCCTGCAGGCGATGGCCGCGCCCGGCGACGTGATCGTCACCATGGGCGCGCGCGACCCCGACCTCCCCCTCACCGCGTCGCGAGTCGCTAGTCACTAGCCGCTAGCCGCTAGTCGCTAGTCCTAATCGTAATCGTAATCGTAATCGTAATCCGCGCACCCACGCACCCCGAACCCCGCACACCCCAGTTTCAAGTTTCGACAAAGTTTGCGACAAAGTTTGCGACAAAGTTCCCAAAGCCCAAATTTCAAGTTTCTAATTTCAAATTTCCCTCCATGAAACTCCGCGATCTCCGCACGAAGCTCGGCCCCCTCTGGTGGTACACGCTGATGATCTTCCTGGTCCAGCGCTTCGGCGATGTGATCAACGCCTTCATCGGCGTGTGGCTGGTGCCGCGTTACGTGCCCATGGAGGAGCTGGGCTCGCTGCGGCCGCTCATGCAGATCGGCGCGCTCCTCGGCATGCCGATCGGGCTGCTGGTCACGCCGTACATCAAGCTGCTCAACACCCATGCGGCCCGCGGGGAGCACGGCAAGGTGAAGGCGCTGCTGCGCGACGCTGCGATTTTCGCGGCCGTCGTTTCGCCGCTGACGCTCGTCGCGGCGCGCTTCGTGATGCCGTCGGCCTTCTCGCTCATGCGCATCACGAACGGACGCCTCGCCCTAGTGATCGTCGTCACGAGCATTCTGGGCGCCGTCACGCCGATTTTCACGGAGGCGATGCGCGCGCTGAAGCGGTTCCGCAGCTACTCGACCATCGGCCTGTTCTCCGCGCCGCTGCGCCTGGCCGCGCTGCTCGTCGCGATGCCCATCCGCGGCCTCACCGGCTATTTCGCCGGCCAGAGCACGGGCCCTCTGCTGACGATCGGCCTTTCGGCGATCGACCTGATCCGCACGTTTGGCCGCAAAGTCCGCTGCGAATCGTACTGGAAGGAGGATCGGAAGGTCTTCCTGGCGTATCTCGTGCCGCTGGGCATCATGACCGTCGCGGGGAACATCCGGGGAACGATGGAGATGCTGCTGCTGCCCAGCCTGCCGGCGATCGAGTCCGCGGCCTTCTACCATCTGTCGATCTTCTCGGAGATCACCACGTACTTCCTCTCGCCGATGATCTTCGTGATGTTCCCGCTTGTCGCCGAGCGCCACGAAAAGGGCGAGAAGACACGCCGGACGCTCGTCCAGACGATGGCGGTCTGCATCGGCGTCGGAATCGTGTCGGCGCTCGCGCTGACCTGGATCGGCAAGCCGCTCTTTTCGCTGGCGGACGCGACGGTCTTCGGCCGACGCCCCTTCGGCTTCGCGGCCGTCTGGAAGCCCTACGTCGTCTACACGAAATACTTCGGCATCCTGGCGCTGACGGCGGGGCTGCGCATGGCGATGAGCTGCTTCGGCTCGCACGAACTCGCCTGCCGGCGCTTCCGGTATGCCTGGTACACCGTGCCGATCGCCCTGTTCGAAGCGCTGCTCATCCGCCTCGCCTACCGGTATCCGCAATGGTCCGGCTACGGCACGTGGCATCTCGGCGGCGTGCTGGCGATCATGTTCGTCTTCACGCTGCTGCCGCTGCTCTGCGCCGTGATCGACCTGGCCTTGTCCTACGGGCGCGAACGCACCGCCTCGACGTCGAGCCGGATCTGACGGATCAGGGCTTCCGGCGAGTCGAAATGGATTTCGTCGCGCAGGCGGCTCAGGAAGCGCACGTCGAGCGTCTCGCCGTGCAGATCGCCGGCGAAGTCGAGGAGATGGACTTCGAGGACCGGCGCGATGAGGGCGGCGTCATCGAACGTCGGGCAGAAGCCGAGGTTGGCCACCCCCTTCATCCAGCCCTGCTCCGGGTGGCCGCGTCGGGACGCCGCCACGGCGTAGACGCCGACCGGCGGGAGGACTTCGGCGGCGGGACGCATGTTGGCGGTGGCGAAGCCGAGCTTGCCGCCGACGCCGCGTCCCGCCACGGTCGTCTCGCGGATCGCGTACGGCCGGCCCAGCATGGCGGTGGCCTTCGGCAGGTCGCCGTTGAGGATCGCCTGACGGATCGCGGAGCTGCAGACCCGTTCGCCCCCGAGCGCGACCATGGGGGTCTGGACCGTCCGGATGCGGCCGCCGCCGATCGCGGCGATCGCCGCGAGACCGCCCGCCTTGCCGCGGCCGAAGCGCCAGTTTTCGCCGGAGACGACCGTGCAGAGCCGGGCGCCGTCCATCCAGCCGCCGAAGACGTGGTGCACGAAGTCGGGCGCCGCAAGCGCCGCCAGCGCGGGCGTGAAGGGCAGCAGCAGGCAGCCGTCGACGCCGGCCTCGGCGAGCCGTTCGAGACGCAGGTCGAGGCGGGTGAGCAGAGGCGGGCACCGCTCCGGCGCGAGGACGGCGAGCGGATGCGGTTCGAAGGTCAGCACCCAGGCCTGCGAGCCCTCGGCGCGGGCGCGGGCGCAGGTTTCGGCGAGGATCGCCTGGTGGCCGAGGTGGACGCCGTCGAAGAAGCCGGCCGCCACGGCGATGCCGGGGGCGATTTCGGCGAGAGCGGAGGGCGAGTCGAGAATGTTCATCGCTCAGCCCCGATAGTGCCGGGCGATGGCGCGTTCGGCGTCGCGATCCGACTCGCGGCGCAGCAACGTCTCGCGCTTGTCATGGGCGGCCTTGCCCTTGCAGACGCCGATCTCGACCTTGACCCGGCCGTGCACCATGTAGAGGCTGAGAGGGACGAGCGTGTGGCCCTTCTGCTCGACGAACGCGCGCAGCTTGAGGATCTCGCGGCGGTGCATCAGCAGCTTGCGGGTGCGGCGGGCGTCGTGGTTGAAGCGGTTGCCGAAGTCGTAGGGCGGAATCGTGACGTTGTCGAGGAAGGCCTCGTTCGTGCGCTTGTCGATGTGGGCGAAGGCGCCGGCGAGGCCGGCCTTGCCGTCCCGCACGACTTTGACCTCGGTGCCGACGAGCTGGATGCCGGCCTCGAGCTTCTCGAGCACTTCGAAGTCGTGGAGCGCCTTCCTGTTGCGTGCCAGGAACTGGCGCCCGGGCTTCGGCGACGGCGCGTTCTCCCTGGCCACGGCGGCTAGTTGCCTTTCTTGTCGCGGGCGAACGCGTCGAAATCGTATTCGGACTGGAGCTTGCCCTCGGCGATCTCGCGCAGGACGAGATCGAGGCGGTCCTCCTCCGGGAAGGGCTTGACCAGCGGGCGCATCCCCTCGTTGAGCTGGCGGAAGCGCATCGAGACCATGTTCACGAGGACCGGGACGCTCGGGACGCGGGCTTTGGCTTGTTCGAGAAGTGCAATATTCATGTCGGGATACCTTGGAGTGCTGGCTGCTTGGGTTGCTGAGATGAATGAAAACTATACCCCAGAGGGCGCCTGCGAGTCAATCGCCGTTTTCCGCTTGCATCGCCCGCGCGACTTTGGTATTTTTATCGGTTCACGAGCGCCATCCGGACTCCTTTCGGGGCATGGCAGGCGCTCCGAAGCGAAAGCCGGGTGACGCCGGCAAAGCGGATTCACCGCGACGGTTGCCAGAAACGGCGCCGTTACAAACGATAAAAGGTGCAACACATGTCAGAAAACGTCTCCCTGTCCGGTCTCACCGTGCGAGACCTCATGACGGCCGGAATGCATTTCGGCCATCAGACCAAGCGCTGGAACCCGAAGATGAAGAAGTACATCTTCGACAAGCGCAACGGCATCCACATCATCGACATCACGCAGAGCATCGACCTGCTCGAGGAAGCCCTCAAGTTCGTCAAGGGCGTGGCCGAGGAAGGCAAGAAGATCCTCTTCGTCGGGACCAAGAAGCAGGCGCAGGAAGTCGTCCGCGCCGCCGCGGACGCCTGCGGCATGTTCAACGTCACGACCCGCTGGCTGGGCGGCACGCTCACCAACGCGCAGACGATCCGCCAGAGCATCCGCCGCATGCGCCAGCTCCAGACCACCGAGAAGAACACCGGCGTGCTCTCCGTCCACAAGAAGGAGGCGTCGAGCATGCGCCGCGAGCTCGACAAGCTCGAGCGGAACCTCTCCGGCGTCGCCGACATGAGCCAGCTTCCCGGCGCCGTGTTCATCGTCGACCTCCAATGCGAGTCCAACGCCGTCGCCGAGGCCCGCCGCCTGGGCATCCCCATCGTGGCGATCGTCGACACCAACTGCGACCCCGACCTGGTGGACTACGTGATCCCCGGCAACGACGATTCGATGCGCTCGATCAAGCTCGTCGCGGACTGCATGGCCCGCGTGGCGAAGGACGCCGCGGACTCGTATTCGCGCAAGGCCGCCGAAGAGCAGCGCCGCGTCGAAGCCGAGCGCGTGGCCGCCCGGGCCTCCGCGGACGCCTCCGGCGATTCGCTCGACAAGCCCCGCCGCACGACCCGCACTCGCACGACCGTCGCGGACAAGGGCGACGACGAGGCGCACAAGCGCGCCCGCCAGTCCGAGAACCGCCGCAACACGGCCCGCGCCGCCGCCGAGGCCCTCGCCGCCCGCGCGAAGGCCGCCGAAGCCCCCGCCGCCGAAGCGCCGGCCCCCGCCCCGGAAGCCGCCCCGGAAGCCCCGGCGCAGTAGCCCGCGCCGCCAACTTCAAGGAAACACGTATAAAATGGCACAGATTACAGCATCGGATGTGAACAAGCTCCGCGGGATGACCGGCGTGAGCATGATGGAGTGCAAGAAGGCCCTCGTCCAGACGGACGGCGACCTCGACGCCGCCGTGAAGCTCCTCCGCGAGCTCGGCATCGCCGTCGCCGCCAAGCGCGCCGAGAAGGCCGCCAACCAGGGCATCATCGCCGCCAAGGCCTCCGCCGACGGCGCGAAGATCGCCATGGTCGAGGTCAACTGCGAAACCGACTTCGTCGCCCGCAACGCGGACTTCGTCAAGTTCGTCGACACCGTCGCCGAGCGCGCGCTCGCGGACGGCGAGAACGTCGCCGAGTCGTTGAAGGACGAGCTCGCCTCGCGGATCTCCGCGATCGGCGAGAACCTCAAGATCCGCCGCAGCGCCGTCTACGCGCTCCAGGGCGCCGGACGCCTCGCCTCCTACATCCACATGGGCGGCAAGGTCGGCGTCATCGTCGAGGTCGGCTGCACGAAGGCCGAGACGGCCGGGAACGCGGCGTTCGTCGAGATGGTCAAGGACCTCACGCTGCAGATCGCCGCGTCGTCCCCCCGCTGGCTCGACCGCACGCAAGTCCCCGCGGACGTCGTCGCCGCCGAGCGCGAGATCTACGCAAACCAGATGAAGGACCAGAACAAGCCCGCCAACATCCTCGAGAAGATCATCGACGGGAAGGTGAACAAGTTCTACAGCGAGGTCTGCCTCGTCGACCAGGTCTTCGTCAAGGACAGCGCGCTCTCGATCCAGAAGCTGATGGACCAGGTCGGCAAGGCGACGGGCGACACCCCCGTCATCCGCCGCTACGTCCGCTTCCAGCTCGGTGTCTAGGCTCCTTTTGGCATTGACGCCGCCCTTCCGTTTATCGCATAATCAAAACCCCATTCGAAGCAAGCACAACAATCCGATGAAAACATTCGTTCCCAAAGATCCCGGCGAGAACCGCAGATGGCTGGTGGTCGACGCCGAGGGCCAGATCGTCGGCCGCCTGGCCGTCCAGATCGCCAACGCGCTCCGCGGCAAGGACCAGCCGACCTTCACCCCGTGGGTCGACACCGGCGCCTTCGTGGTCGTCGTCAACGCCGACAAGATCAAGTTCTCCGGCTCCAAGGAGCAGGACAAGGTCTACCAGAACTTCACCCGCTGGCGCGGCGGCCTCTACGAGACCAGCGTCGAGAAGATGCGCGTGAAGCATCCGGACTGGATCATCAAGAAGGCGGTCGAGGGCATGCTGCCCGGCAACAAGCTCGCCCGCGAGATGATGCGCCGCCTCAAGGTCTACGCCGGCCCCGAGCATCCGCACGCGGCCCAGCAGCCCGTGGCCCTCTAATCCCCCAAACCCGAAAGACCAGGATCCACCATGGCAGACATCATCTCATCCGCGACCGGACGGCGCAAGACCGCGGTCGCCCGCGTCCAGATCGCCAACGGCGAAGGCAAGTTCGAGGTCAACCGCCGCGAAACCGCCGCCTACTTCCCGAGCGAAGCGCTCCGGACCTACATGTTCCAGCCCCTGAAGATCGCCGGCGTCGAGGACAAGTACGACATCCGCGCGTTCGTCAAGGGCGGCGGTCTCTCCGGCCAGGCCGGCGCCGTGCGCCACGCGATCGCCCGGGCCCTGTGCCTGGCGGACGCGGCGCTGCGCGCCCCGCTCAAGTCGGCCGGGTGCCTCACCCGCGACTCGCGCATGAAGGAACGCAAGAAGCCCGGCCAGCCCGGAGCCCGCGCGCGCTTCCAGTTCTCCAAGCGCTAGGCGTCTCACGCTCATGCACCCTGCGGGCATCCTGGACACGGGATGCCCGCTCGGTTTTGGCGGCGCCCCGTTGGCCGCCTCACAAGGAAACCCATGCCACTGCTCAAACTCATCCGCTCCCTCGCCGACCGCATCAAGGGCGGGAAATCCGCTCCCGCCGCCGCGGCGGCCGCCAATCCCGGCTCCGCGAAGCCCCCCAGCCGGCACGAACGCCGCGACCGACCCGCCGCCGGCGCCCCGCGCACCGGCAAACCCGCGGCCCCCGCGACGCGTCGCGACCGCTCCGCTTCCGACGCCCCCCGCGCCCCGCGCCGCGAGCCCCGCCCCCGCGACGACGCCCAACGCAGCCGTCCGTCGCCCGAACGCCCGCCCCGCCAGAAGCCCGCGCCCGTCCCCGCCGAGCCTTGGGACCCCGCCGTCTTCGTCGTCGAGCCCCAGGAGGGCAAGAAGCGCTTCCAGGACTTCGACCTGCCCGAGGAAATCCTCCACGCCGTCTACGACGCCGGCTTCAAATACTGCTCCCCCATCCAGGCCGCCACCCTCGTGCAGACGATGGAAGGGTTCAACGTCGCCGGCAAGGCCCAGACCGGCACCGGCAAGACCGCCGCGTTCCTCATCGCCATCATCTACCGGATGCTCAAAAACAAGACCGAGCGCCCGTCGAAGCCCGGCCGCCCCACCGCGCTCATCATCGCCCCCACGCGCGAACTCGTCATCCAGATCGTCAAGGACGCCGACGAACTCGGCCGGCACGCCGGCCTGCGCAGCGTCGCCGTCTACGGCGGCATGGACCACGCCGCGCAGCAGGACCGCCTCGCCGAACGCCCCGTCGACCTCGTCGCCGCCACCCCCGGCCGCCTCATCGACTTCATCCGCTCCCACGCCATCGATCTCAAGGGCGTCCAGACGCTCGTCATCGACGAGGCGGACCGCATGCTCGACATGGGCTTCATCCCCGACGTGAGCCGCATCATCCGCGAACTCCCGGCCAAGGACAAGCGCCAGACAATGCTCTTCTCCGCCACCCTCACGCCGGACGTCATGCGCCTCGCCACGCAGTGGATGCCCGACCCCATCGAGGTCTCCGTCGACGCCGAGCACGGCACCGTGGACACGATCACCCAGATCGTCTACCCGATCGCCGCGCGCGAGAAGTTCACCGTCCTCTACAACACCCTCAAGCAGAACGAAGGCAAGCGCTTCCTGATCTTCCGCAACCGCAAGCGCGACTGCGACGACCTCTGCCGCGAACTGGCCGGCCACGACATCGCCGTCGAACAGCTCTCCGGCGACGTCGACCAGAAGAAGCGCCTGCGCATCCTCGAGGACTTCCGCGCCGGCAAGACGAAGATCGTCGTCGCGACAGACGTCGCGGGCCGCGGCATCCACGTCGACGACATCGCCTACGTGGTCAACTACGACTTCCCCTACGAGGCCGACGACTACATCCACCGCATCGGGCGCACGGGCCGCGCCGGCACCACGGGCACGGCGATCTCCTTCGCCTGCGAGGACGAGTCGTTCATCATCCCCGAGGTGGAGAAGCTCCTCGGCGAGACGCTGCACTGCCAGCAGCCCGAGGAGCACCTCTTCAAGACCGTGCCCGCGGCCTCGCACATCGTCCCGCGCAAGCCGCGCGCCGACGGAGCCGGCGCCTATGGCGGCGGCGCGCGCGGCGGCTTCCGCGGAGGCCGCGACCAGGGCTTCCGCCGCGGTCGCAGCACCCTCAAGCCCGGGCGCCGCTAGCCGCTCGGGGCCAGTGGAAGAACGAGGCGCTTCCGAGATTTGCGTGTGAATTTTCTTTGATCTTCCGCGATCATGGGCGCCACGAGGCTGCGACTAAGCGTGGAGACTAAGCGTGGGGACTTAGTCCTTTACACGTAGTCCCCATACGCCTAGTCAACCCGCTTGATCCCGCTGATGCCCCGACGTCATTTCTTGAT
Source organism: Lentisphaerota bacterium (assembly GCA_012514445.1). Classification (GTDB taxonomy): domain Bacteria; phylum Verrucomicrobiota; class Kiritimatiellia; order RFP12; family UBA3636; genus JAAZAI01. Next base: position 5,240 of record JAAZAI010000037.1, on the reverse strand, counting down.
TTCAGGCGGGGGTTTTGGTTTAATTCCATTCGCTTTACACCCAACAACTCAGAGATCGATACCCATGTTCACCGAGCTTCCCGCATGGCGGCAGGCCGCCGCCGACTTCAAACAAGACCGCAAAACCACGCTTCGCGAGGCATTCCAAGCCGACCCCGGCCGCGCCAAGGCGATGTCCGTCGAAGCCGCAGGTTTGTTCCTCGATTTTTCCAAGAACCTCGTCTCGAAGAAGACGATGGAGGACCTCTTCGCCGTCGCCCGGGCCTGCGGGCTGAAGGAGCAGATCCAGGCGATGTTCGCCGGCGAGCGCATCAACGCCACCGAAAACCGCCCCGTGCTCCACACCGCGCTGCGAAACCGCGCCAACACGCCCGTGTTCGTCGACGGCAAGGACGTCATGCCCGAGGTCAACCGCGTCCTCAAGCGCATGGCCGCGTTCTCCCGCAAGGTTCGCTCCGGGAGCTGGAAGGGCCACACCGGCAAGCCCATCCGCAACATCGTCAACATCGGCATCGGCGGCTCGGACCTCGGGCCGGCGATGGCGTACCAGGCGCTGAAGCCCTTCTCCGACCGCAAGCTGCGCTTCGCCTTCGTCTCGAACGTGGACGCGACGCACTTCGCCGAGGAGACGTTCGGGATGGATCCCGAGGAGACGCTGTTCATCGTCGCCTCGAAGACGTTCACGACGCTCGAGACGATGCTCAACGCCCGCACGGCCCGCGCGTGGCTGCTCAAGAAGCTCAAGAGCCCCAAGGCCGTCGCGCGCCACTTCGTCGCCGTCTCCACGAACGCCGAGGAGGTCGCCAAGTTCGGCATCGACACGGCGAACATGTTCGGCTTCTGGGACTGGGTGGGCGGCCGCTACTCGCTGCCCTCGGCCATCGGCCTGCCGCTGATGCTCGCCATCGGCCCGGCGCGCTTCGGCGAGCTGCTCGACGGATACCACGCGATGGACCGCCACTTCGCGGAGGCGCCGTTCGAGCGCAACATGCCCGTCATCCTCGCGATGCTCGGCATCGCGTACAACAACCTCGCGGGGGCGCAGTCGCACGCCGTGCTCCCCTACGACCAGTACCTCGCCCGCTTCCCCGCCTACCTGCAGCAGCTCGACATGGAGAGCAACGGCAAGGGCGTCGACCGCCAGGGTCGCCGCGTGGCTTACGAGACGGGGCCGGTCATCTGGGGCGAGCCGGGCACGAACGGCCAGCACGCCTTCTACCAGCTCATCCACCAGGGAACGAAGCTGATCCCCGCCGACTTCATCGGCTTCTGCAAGTCGCACAACCCCCTCGGCGGGCACCACGACGGCCTCATGGCCAACTTCTTCGCCCAGACCGAGGCGCTCGCCTTCGGCAGGACGGCGGAGGAGGTCCGCGCCGAGGGCGTGCCGGAGGCTCTCGTGCCGCACAAGACGTTCACGGGCGACCGTCCGACGAACACGATCCTGGCCGAGAAGCTGACCCCCGCGATCCTGGGCGCGCTCGTCGCGCTCTACGAGCACAAGGTGTTCGTTCAGGGCGTGGTCTGGAACGTGTACTCCTTCGACCAGTGGGGCGTGCAGCTCGGCAAGGCCCTCGCCGCCGGCATCGCCCCCGAGCTGACCGCCGAGGCGAAGCCCCGCCTCGCCCACGACGCCTCCACCAACGCGCTCGTCCGTCGCTACCGCAAGGTCAACGGCCGCGCCTGAGACCCTTCCGCCCAACCCGCCGAGATCCACCCCCATGCATGATCTGAGCATCGCCGTCGCCGTCTACAACGAGGAGGAGAGCCTGCCCCATCTGTGCGCCAAGCTCCACGACGTCCTCTCGAAGCTCGGCAAGAGCTACGAGATCGTCCTCGTGGACGACGGCAGCACGGACAAGTCCTGGGCGGTGATGAACGAGCAGGCGAATCGCTACCCGAACCTCAAGCTCGTCAAGTTCCGCCGCAACTACGGGCAGACCGCCGCGATGAGCGCGGGAATCGCCGAGTCCGACGGCGCGGTGCTCGTCACGCTCGACGCCGACCTCCAGAACGACCCCGCGGACATCCCCGCGCTGCTCGCGAAGCTCGACGAGGGGTACGACGTCGTCAGCGGCTGGCGCAAGAACCGGCAGGACGCATTCATCAACCGCAAGCTCCCCTCGATGCTGGCCAACCGCCTGATCGGCAAGCTCACGGGCGTGCAGCTCCACGACTACGGTTGCTCGCTGAAGGCCTACCGCCGCGACATCATCGGGCAGGTGCGCCTCTACGGCGAGATGCACCGCTTCATCCCCGCGCTCTGCCGCTGGGTCGGCGGCACCGTCACGGAGATCCCCGTCAACCACCACGCCCGGCAGTTCGGCACCTCGAAGTACGGCATCTCGCGCACGCTGCGCGTCGTCCTCGACCTGCTCACGGTCAAGTTCCTGCTCACGTACAGCACGCGTCCGATCCAGGTGTTCGGCAAGATCGGCCTTCACTTCGCGGCGTTCGCGCTGCTGCTGGCCGGCGTCGTGGGGCTCGAAGCGCTGCTCGCCGTCTGCGGCGTGATGAGCACGCCCTGGTGGGGTGGCATGCTTCTCGTGAAGCGTCCGTTCTGGGTGATCACCCCGCTGATGTTCCTCGGCTTCGCGCTCCAGTTCATCGTGCTCGGCCTGCTCGCCGAGCTCACCACGCGCACCTACCACGATTCGCAGAACAAGGCGATCTACGACATCCGCGAAGTCGCCCGGTCGCCCGAGTTCGCCTGATCTCCGCGTCGCCCCCGACACGTCCTTACACCATGAACAAGACCGCCGCTCCAGCAACATCGCCCGCCCCCGCGCCCGGCGCGGAAGGCGGAGCCTTGCCTCCGGATGCCAAGCGGCAGTTTCTGGACCAGGCGGCGGGCACCTTCCACGAATCGTTCGGCTGCGACCGCTGCGGTCTCTACCTCTACGACGACGAGACGCGCGAACTGGCGCTGCGCGCGGCGCGCGGCTACGAGATGTTCGGCAAGGCCTCCATCGTCCTGAAGCTCGGCGAGGGCCTCGTCGGCCGCGCGCTCGCCGAGCGCCGCGCGATCTACACCGAGGCGGCGGCGACGATGCCCGGCTACATCCGGCACCACAACTTCCCGGACGACCATCTGCAGACCTTTCTCGCGATTCCGCTTCTCAGCGGCAAGGAGCGCATCGGCGTCGTCTCGATGCAGCGCAAGAGCGGCACGCCCTTCCAGGCCGAGGAGATCAGCTCCGCGCGCCTCAAGGCCGCCGAGCTGGCCGCGGCGATCCAGAACGCCAACGCGCTGCTCATCGCCGGCGGCGCCGCCGGCCGCCACAGCGAGCCCGGGAAGTTCTTCACCGGCGCGGAGACCGTCTTCAACGGCAACGCCGTCTCCAACGGCTGGGCCATGGCGGAATGCCGGCGCTTCTCCGCCAACGGCCTCTGCGACCTGCTCGCGGAGAAGGTCGCCGCCTACCCCGAGGCGCGGCGCTCCCTGCCCGAAACCGTCGCCCTCGTCGAGAAGCGCATGGCCGCCATCTCGAAGACGCTCGACGAACGGCTCCCCGAGGCCGCCTCGATGCTCTTCGAGTCCACGACGATGATGCTCCACGACGAGAACTTCATCGGCCGCATGGAGAAGCTCGTCGCCGACGGAACCCCCGTCGCCGAGGCCATCTGCTCCGTCAGCCGCGAATTCATCGCGTTCTTCCGCCAGAGCAACACGGAGTACATCAAGGAGAAGGCCCAGGACGTCGAGGACCTCGCCGTGCGCCTGCTCGAATGCGCCACGCAGGCCTCGCCGGACGACAACAGCGACGCCGCGCCTCACATCGTGATCGCCGAGCGCCTGCTCCCCTACGACGTGCTGCGCATCGCGCAGGGCAACGTCTGCGGCATCGTCCTCGTCTCCGGCGGCAGCACCGCCCATGTCACGCTGCTCGTGCGCTCGCTCAAGATCCCGATGATGATCGTCCCCGAGCGCGATCTGCTCACCCTCCCCGACCGCGAACTCGTCATCATCGACTGCGCGAACGGACGCTTCATCGTGAGGCCCGGCGCCGACACGCTCAAGCAGTACGAGCAACGGCTCGCGGCGGAGCGGGGGGAGCGCGCGGGCGTCAGCATCCAGAACCAGACGCACACCCAGGACGGCGTCCGGATCACGCTGCTCGCCAACATCAACATCATCGCCGACATCGCCGGCGCGATCGACGCGAAGGCCGAGGGCATCGGCCTGTACCGCACCGAGTTCCCGTTCATCATGCGGCAGACGCTGCCGGGCGAAGCGGACCAGCAGGCCATCTACTCGCGCATCCTCGAGCGCATGCCCGACAAGCCCGTCGTCTTCCGCACGCTCGACGCCGGCGGCGACAAGGTCATCCCCTACCTCTTCAAGACGCAGGAGGAGAATCCGGCGCTCGGTCTGCGCTCCATCCGCTTCTCGCTCAAGTACCCGTACATCCTCGACCAGCAGCTCCGCGCGATCCTGCGCGCCATCCAGAAGCACCGACGGCGCGACGTCTCCATCATGTTCCCCATGGTCTCCTCGCTTGAGGAGTTCGAAGCCGCCAAGGCCCACGTCGCCTCCTGCATCGAGAGCGTGCACGCCGAGCTGGGCGACGTCGAAGTGATCGCGCCGAAGATCGGGACGATGATCGAGATCCCCTCCGTCGTCGGCATCATCGACCGGCTCGCCGAGATCTCGGATTTCTTCTCGATCGGGACGAACGACTTCGTGCAGTACATGCTCGCCGTGGACCGGGGCAATCCGAACGTCAGCGAGCTCTCCGTGACCCACCACCCCGCCGTGCTGCGCGCGCTCAAGCTCATCGCCGCGGCCGCCATCCGCCACGGCAAGCCGGTCTCCATCTGCGGCGAAATGGGCCGCGAGCCGCGCTACATCCCCTTCCTCGTCGGCATCGGACTGCGCACGCTCAGCCTCGAACCCAGCCACATTCCGACCGCGCAGCAGCTCATCTCCCGCTTCACCGTGGCGCAGTGCGAACAGTACGCCCGCGACCTGCTCGCCTGCGACTACATCGCCGACATCGAGGGCGTCATCGACGCCTTCGAAACAGACGTGTTCGGCTAGCGCACCGCAACAGCGGAGGCTCCAGCCAAGCCGAAGCGCCGCTTCGCGCGCACCTGCGGATGTCATTACCCTCCAAATGAAACTTCCGCTTGACGAATTGACGAAGCGGGGGCTATAGTCGGTGACAGTCCTGAAGATCGATTGCCGCCCATGCGCGGAGCGCACGACGGACGAAACAAGGCGAAGGGAAATTGCGAAG
>JAAZAI010000331.1 GCA_012514445.1 Lentisphaerota bacterium | reverse complement strand
GCGTGGGAGACGTCGGGGTCAAAGTAGTCGCGCAGCCGCGCGAGGAGGCGGTCGCGGTCGATGTCCACGAGGAAGTCGTCGCGGCTCGTCTTGACCCCGGGATACGAGGTCGTGAGGAGATCCGGCAAGGCGGGCCAGCCGACATATCCGGTTGCGACTTGACCGGGCATGAAGGGGAAGCCCAGCTCCGCAACGGGGGCGAGGGTTTGATAGTCGCCTTTGTCGGCAAGGAGGTCCTCGCGTTTGGTCCTGCCCCAGAAATGGCGGAAGCGAATTGTAGACGCGGCGTCCCCGCCGCGTTCGGAAGTAGACGCGGCGCCCCCGCCGCGTTCGATGGCGGATGTGGCGGCGGCGTCTTCGCCGCCGTGCGAAACGCGGCGAGACGCCGCGTCTACTTTGACGAGCGTGGCGATGGCGGTGCCGACCTGGATGCCTTCGCGGTTGTACTCGGTCGAGAATGCGCTGGGATCGGGTTCGCCGTCGGGCGTGAGCTTGCCGGTCTTGTATTTGTCGCCGTTGAGGCAGTCGATTTCGATGCGGTCGAAGACCTCGAGATATTTCTCCCGCATGCCGGTGAAGGAGAGCCCGTCGAGCCAGGAGTAGTTGGAGATGAAGCTGATGACGCCCTGTCCGGACGGGTTCATCTCCACGATGCGCCGCTCGGCCATGCGGAAGAAACGGACGTAGAGGTCGTTGAGTCCTTGCCCCTGGGGCGCGGGCGCGAGACGCGTCGTCCGGTAGGCGGTGGAAAGGTCGCGTTCTTCGGAGAGCGCCACGCCGGCGAAACCGTTGTAGGGAGGATTGCCGATGACGACGAGGATGCTGTCGCGCCGCTTGATCGTGTTGGCGGCGTCACGCTCCTGCGCCATTTCGGGGAACAAGACGAGGTCTTTGGGGCTTTGGACCGGCACCCAGCCAGTGAGCGAATTGGTCAGATAGACGCCGACGCGCTCGGCGCTGTCGTCCTCGAGCGGGGCGCCGAGCGTTTCGAGCAGAAGGCTGATCTGCAGATGGGCGATGACGAAGGGTGCGGGCAGGATTTCGAAGCCGATGACGCGATCGAGCGCCGCCTTCTTGAGATCGTGGGCGGTCAGGGCGTCCGCGCCCTTCTCGTTCAGCGTCCTGGCGATGCGCCGGAGCACGGCGTGGACGTAGGCGCCGGTGCCGCAGCAGGGATCGAGGACGACGACGCGCGGATCGGCGAGGCCGTCGGCGATGTGGAGGTCTTCGCGAAGCGCGGTGTCGACGCGCTCGACCTGGTAGTCGACGATCTCGGCCGGCGTGTACCAGACGCCGAGATCCTTGCGCAGCTCGGGGTCGAACGCCTGGAGGAACGGTTCGTAGAAGTACTGGACGGCGTGGCCTTCGTCGAAGGCGGCGAAGAACGCCTCGTGCTGGACGCGGTTGAGCGCGGCGCCGGTCCAGTCGAGGACTTCCTTGATGCCCAGAGGTTCCAGACGCGCCGGCGTGGCGATCTGCTCGAAGAGCGCGCGGATCATCGGCACCCGCAGGTGCCACACCGCCTTCTGCCAGTCGAAACGCGAGCCGTCGTCATAGTCCGAAGCGGCTTCCCGCAGGGCCTGCTTGAGCGTCCCGTCGCCGGGAAGGGGCGTTCTCAGGTGTCTGCGCGCCCAGATGACCCAGGCGGAGAAGATGCCGTAGAAGAGGGTCTGGATCAGGGTGGAGCGGAAGAAATGCTCGCCCTTGTCGCCTTCGAATGCAAGGCCGAGGGCGTTTTGCAGTGCGTCGCGCAGGCCGCGCAGCGCGGGCAGGTCGGTCTCCGAGATGCGGGCTCGGGCATCGCGGGCGTAGGAGGCGAGGACGGCGGCGAGATCCTGCGGCGAGGCCAGCGGGGCGTTGTGCGTCATCGCGCGGCCGAGATAGTCGGCGAAGCGCGCTTTCAAAGGCTCGGGAACGGCGCGCGGATGGGCGGCGAGATGCCAGAATGCCTCTTCGGTCTCCGCCAGGACGAACCCCTCCAGTTCCACAGGCTTTCCCGACGGCGTGCGTCCGATCAGCGCAAAGGCGCGGTAGTTGGTGACGAGGACGAGGCCGTAGAGATTCCAGTAGCGGTTGATCTGCTCGCTCTCGACGATGCTCGCCATCGTCTCGGCGGGCGACTTGACCTCGACGACGCCGCGGGACGGCGGGAGGAACGAGAGCGGGTTTTTGTCGGGATTCTGCTTGGCGGCCTTGGTTCTGAACTGGTCGGCGGTGAACATGCCGCCGTCCGGCATGCCCGCGCCCCGGTTCTGGAGCTGGATCACGCAGCGGACCTTGGGGGAGAGCGTGTCGCCGATCGCGTTGAGCAGCCCGGAGAGCGGCGGGTAGTAGGACGTCTCTCCCGTCCCCGCATGCGTCGCGCGGATCTTGCCGATTTCCGAGAGATAGT